>NZ_CP049780.1:2664261-2782068 GCF_011193355.1 Streptomyces sp. JB150 | reverse complement strand
GCTCGCAGCGGCGTAGAACCGCCCCTCGACCCCACCCCCACCCCGCTCCCGCCGCTTCTCCCACCCCTCCGCTGATCGAGCGCACTTCCCGCCCCTCCCGGAGCGTCTGCCGCCCACCCCCGCCCCCACCCGGCATGGTCATGTGTTCATGCGACTGTTTCCGAGACCGCGCCGGCACCACCGCACCCCCGCCCCCCTCTGCCTCGCAGCAGCCGCCGCCCTCCTCTCCGCCCCCGTCCCGGCCCACGCCGCCGCCACCCCGGTGCCGAGCCCGGTCGTCACCCTGGCCCCCAGCTGCGCCGCCCCCGACAGCCGCGCCTTCCCCCTCACCACCCGCATTCACGGCGGCCCCGTCGCGTACGCGGCCGGCGGGGGATACGCGACCTGGTACGTGGACCTCACCAACACCACCGACCGCCCCTGCGCGGGCATCCACCCGGTGGTCGTCCTCGTGGACGAGAAGCGCACGCTCAAGCCCTCCCAGGCGCGCCTGGAGTTCTACGACGGCACCCGCGCCGAACCGCACCCCGTCCGCTTCGTGGCGACCGACCGGGACGAGCTGGTGGGCGCGTTCGACGACGGGTTCCCCGGGTTCACCGTCGGCCCGCAGGGCACCGTGAGGGTCAAGGTGCGCCTCGCGTTCACCCCGGACGCCCGGCCGAACCGGGTCACGGCGACCGCGGCCGTCGTGCAGCGCCGGGAGGACGACGGGGACTGGGTCGGGCAGTCGAACGACTACCGCTTCGGCATCGGTACCGCTCCGGACGAGACCCCCGCCCCCGAGGGCGACCCCAAGACGTCCCCGGCGGCGGAACCCGACGCCTCGCCCTCCCCGGGGCTGCCGGACACCACCCCCTTCCCCGGCCGCCCCGACGAGCTGGCCGCCACCGGCCCCGCCCTCCTCGCCCACGGCGCCCTCGCGGTCGCCCTGCTCCTCCTGGCCGGCACGGCCCTGTACCGCGCCCGGGTGCGCCGCGCCTGAGCGCCCCGAGGCACGGCCCGGCCGTCCGCCGGACGAACGGCCGGCCGGTGCGGCACCAGGAGCCCGGTCACGGGTACCAGGTGATCGGCGGGGTCAGGATCACCACCTCCTGACTACGCTGGGGGCGTCGGTACGCCGTGGTTCCGGCGCCCCCGAGTACATCCGCACGTACGCCAGGAGTTGCAGCACATGGCAGACCGCAGGCCCATCGAGTCGTGGCTCACCGACATGGACGGGGTTCTGATCCACGAGGGCGTCCCCGTTCCGGGTGCCGAGGCCTTCATCAAGAAGCTGCGCGAGTCCGGCAAGCCCTTCCTCGTCCTCACCAACAACTCGATCTACACCCCGCGCGATCTGCAGGCCCGCCTGAACCGCATGGGCCTTCAGGTGCCGGTCGAGAACATCTGGACCTCGGCCCTGGCCACCGCCAAGTTCCTCGACGACCAGCGCCCCGGCGGCTCGGCGTACGTCATCGGCGAGGCGGGCCTGACCACCGCGCTGCACGACATCGGCTACATCCTCACCGACCACGAGCCGGACTACGTCGTCCTCGGCGAGACCCGCACCTACTCCTTCGAGGCCATGACCAAGGCGGTCCGCCTGATCAACGGCGGCGCCCGGTTCATCTGCACCAACCCCGACGAGACCGGCCCGTCCACCGAGGGCCCGCTGCCCGCCACCGGCGCGGTCGCCGCGCTGATCACCAAGGCGACCGGCCGCAAGCCGTACTTCGCGGGCAAGCCCAACCCGCTGATGATGCGCACCGGCCTGAACGCGATCGGCGCCCACTCCGAGACCAGCGCGATGATCGGCGACCGGATGGACACCGACGTCCTGGCCGGCATCGAGGCCGGGATGCAGACGTTCCTCGTGCTCACCGGCCTGACCCGGCCCGAGCAGGTCGAGAACTTCCCGTACCGGCCCTCGCACGTCGTGGACTCGATCGCCGACCTCGTGGACCTCGTCTAGAGGGCCGCCGCCACCGGGGTCAACCACCCGGGGGGCGAACGCCACCCGTTCGGACCAGCCAGGGCCCCGCTGAGGATGCGGGACCGGGCGGCGCGGGGGAGTCTCCAGGTGTCTGGAGGTTCACGATGAGTTCTCTGCGACTCACTCTCAGTACCGGCGTCCTGGCCGCCGCCGCCGCGCTCGCGCCGGCGCCGGCCCATGCGACGGACGGCGGCCGAGTGCAGGTCAGTCCGTCTTCCCCGGCGCCCGGCGGCGCGATCGCGCTGCGGGGCACCGGGTGTCCCGGCCGGACCGGCACCGCCGCCTCGGAGGCGTTCGTCTCCGCCGCCCGGCTGACGGTCGCCGACGACGGCGCGCTCGCCGGGGAGACCCAGCTCCGCTCCACGGTCCGCCCCGGCCCCTACGACGTCAGGATCGTCTGCGGCGAGAAGTTGCTGAAGACCCGCTTCACCGTCGGCCTCGCCGCCTCCGCGGACCCGACGGCGTCCACCGCACCCGACGCGTCGGCTGCCGCGGACCCGGCGGCGCCCGTCGCGCCCGACGCGTCGGCCGTCCCGGATCCGGCGGCGTCCACCGCGCCCGAGTCGTCGGCTGCCCTGGATCCGGCGGCGCCCGTCGCCCCCGCGTCGCCGGCCGCCCCGGACCGGCTGACGCCCACCGCGCCCGCCTCGCCGACCGCCCCGGTCCGCGCGGGCGGCGGCGGCACCGCGCACCTGGCGGCCGTCGACACCGGCTCCACCGGACCGGGGGCCGCCCACACGGTCACCGGACTGCTCCTCGCGGCCGGCGCCGCCGTGGCCGTCATGACCGGCCGCGCCCGCCGCGGCCGCAAGGCGGGCTGACCATGTCCGACCGGGAACACACCACGGGCACCGGACGGCTGATCGCCGGCGTGGCCTGGGCGGTACTGCTGCTCGGGCTGTGGCTGTGGGGCCGCGAGGCGACCGACGTGGGGCACGGCATATCCGGGCCGAAGACCGGTGACATGGCGGCGGTCGGGCGTCCCCCGGACGTCCGGCTGCCACCCGCCCGCAGCCCGCTCGGCGAGGCGCTGCCCCAGCGCCTCGACATCCCCGGGCTCGGCATCCAGGCACCGGTGGTCGCCCGCGGCCTCGACGCCCAGGGCGCCGTCGACCCGCCGCCGTACGACCAGCCGGGCGTCGTCGGCTGGTACGCGGCCGGCGCCGCACCGGGCGCGGCCGGCACCGCGGTGATGGTCGGCCACGTCGACACCGAGACCCGGCCCGCCGTCTTCTACAAGCTCAGCGCCCTGCGCGCCGGACACACCGTGCGGGTCGTCCGCGACGACGGAACGGTCGCCGAGTTCACCGTCGACGACATCCAGGTCGTCACCCGCGACCGCTTCGACGCCCAGCAGGCCTACGGGCCGCGCGAGGACGGCCGCGCCGAACTGCGGCTCATCACCTGCGGCGGCAGCTTCGACCAGGCGAGCCGCAGCTACACCGCCAACGTGATCGTCTCCGCCTACCTCACCGGCACGGTCCTCTGACCCGCCTCGGCGACTTGTGCCAGGATTGAGCCGGGAACAGCGCTGCACCCGAGGGGGAGTGGGATGTACGGCAGCAGGGGGGCGGCCGGAGTGCGGGCGACCGCGGCGGTGCTGGGGGCGGCACTGCTGATCGCGGGATGCTCCTCCGACGACGAGGAGGAATCCGCGCACGGGGCGGCGGCGGGCATCACCCAGCAGCCCAGGAGCATCACCCCGTTCTGGGTCAACCCGGACGGCAACGCGGCCCGGCAGGTCGCCGCCTACGAGAAGGCCGGCAAGAAGGCCGAGGCCGGGCAGATCCGCAAGATAGCCCAGCAGCCGACCGGTGAGTGGATCAGCCCCGAGAACCCCGAGGAGCAGGCGCGCGGCTTCACCGAGGCCGCCGCCCGGGCCGACCGCACCGCGCTGCTCGTCCTCTACAACATCCCGCACCGCGACTGCGGCCAGTTCTCCGGCGGCGGCGCCGCCGACGGCGACGCCTACCGCGCGTTCGTCGACCGCGTCGCCCGGGGCATCGGCGACCGCCCCGCGACGGTCGTCCTGGAACCGGACGCCGTCCTGCACATGGTCGACAACTGCACGGCGCCCGAGTACCACGAGGAGCGCTACGACCTGCTCAAGGGCGCCGTCACCACCCTGAAGTCCCTGAAGAACACCAAGGTCTACCTGGACGCGGGCAACGCCGGCTGGGGCCACCCCGACCAGATCTTCGAGCCCCTCAAGCGGGCCGGCATCGACCAGGCCGACGGCTTCTCCGTCAACGTCTCGAACTTCTACACGACCCAGGACTCCATCGCCTACGGCAAGGAACTGTCCGCCAAGGTCGGCGGCAAGCCCTTCGTCATCGACACCAGCCGCAACGGCAACGGCCCCTACACCGAGGGCAAACCGGACGAGCGCTGGTGCAACCCCCCGGGCCGCGCCCTGGGCGAGACCCCCACCACCAAGACGGCCGACCCCTTGGTCGACGCCTACCTGTGGATCAAACGCCCCGGAGAGTCGGACGGCGAATGCAAGGGCGGCCCGAAGGCGGGCGAGTGGTGGCCGGAGTACGCATTGAAGCTCGCCCGGGCATCGAGGAGTTAGGGGCGCGGGGAACTGCGCGCAGTACCACAGCGCTCCCGCACCCCACAGCGAACCCGCGGGAGCGCTACGGCACCCGACAACGACCCCGCGGGAGCGCTACGGCACCCGAACCCACTGCGCCTCGGACGGCGTCCCCCGCTCGTCGTCGACGAACAGCATGTACCACCCCGCCTGCACCAGGTTCCGGTTCTCCGGCACCGTCACGGTCACCTTGTCCCCGGACGTCGTGAAGTGCAGCGCGATGGACCGCTGGTCCACGTCCGTCACATGCGTGGACGCGCTCGGCCGGATCAGCCGCACCTTCTTGATGGACGAGGCGTCCGAGGAGGTGAACGTCCCCGACTCCCCGCGCTCGATCGTCTGCGGCCCCCCGGACAGCGAGGGCCGCGACCCGCGGAACAGATACGGCGGCCGGTAGATCTCGATCCGCTGCTCGAACTTCCCCGGCTTGGTGTTCGCCTTGTCCGCGAACAGCGAGTCGGAGCCGAAGAACATCACGGACCCGTCCGGCAGCAGGATCGACCCGGAGTGGTAGTTCCGCCCGACCAGGGGGTCGGCGACCCGCTCGAAGGAGTTGCCGTCCGGGTGGTAGAGCCGCGCCTCGAGGATGTTGGAGTCGCCCCGTCCCCGGTAGTCCTCCGAGCCGCCGGACACCAGCACGCTGTCGTCCGGCAGGATCGACGCCTGCGGGTAGCGCGTGCCCTTGTCCAGCGACGGCCCGTCCACGAACCGCGGCCGGTCCGCCTTCAGATCCACGATCCGGGTCTTCTCGCTGGACAGCTTGGACTCGCCGACCCCGCCACCGCCGATCACCATGTACTTCTCGTCCTGTGCGGGCGGCAGCAGCACCGTCCCGGAGGTCTCCAGCCGGTCGGCGTCGCTCATGCCGGGGATCTTCGTGAACGTGTTGCGGTCCACGTCCCAGACACCCGGGTCACGCCCCACGTCGTCCGGGCCGTAGCCCGCGTTGGACCCCGAGTAGAAGATCTTCCCGTTCTGCATCAGGAACAGCGCCGGATACGTCGGGAACTGGCGGACCTTGCCGGTGTACGCCCACTTCTTCGTCTTCGGGTCGTAGATCTCGTTCTTGCCCGGCACCAGCTGGCCGATGTCGTCCAGCCCGGAGACGCTGAGGATCTTCCCGTCGCTCAGCGTGGTGAGCGTCGGGTACCAGCGGGCCTCCTTCATCGGGTCGACCTTGATGTACTTCTCGGCGACCACGTCGAACTCGTAGGCGTCCCGGATGCCTTGGAAGTCCTTCTTGTCCAGGGCGAGTTTCTGCGCGATGCCGTAGGTGTTGCGGGCGTCGGCGCCGGTCAGGCCCTGCACGCGGTAGTTGTCCTGGGTACCGGTCTCGTACTTCGCGCCGCTCTTCTGCGCCTCGACGTAGATGCGTCCGAGGCCCGGGTCGTTGCGCAGGAACCGGCCGGTGGCCGGGTCGAAGACCTTCTTCGCGCGCGGCACCAGCACCGGGTCCTGGGAGACGAACGTCTTGCCGTTCTCCTTGCCGGTGAACTTGGTGCCGGCGGGCAGCGTGATCGGCTTGTCCGGGTTCTCGTTGTGGACGATCATCAGGCCGCCGGCCTTGGTGACGTCACCCTTGAGCTTCTCGTACCGCTTCGTGCCGCCGGCGATGAGCAGATTGCCGTTCGCCAGCTGTGTGTGCCCGGTGCAGAACAGGTCGTTGGGCGTCGGCACCTTCTTGATGGTGCCCTTCACCGGGTCCCAGATCCGGGTGTCGTACTTCTTCGCGTCGAAGTTGTCCTGGTTGTTTCCCGACCCCGCGACGAGCAGCACCTTGCCGGTGCGCAGCAGCGCCGCGTGAATGGTGTTCAGCCGGTATTCCTCGGGAAATTCGACGATCTCCCAGTGGCCGTTCTCCGCTTTGTACTCGGGTCGGTTGATCTGGTACTGGTGGTACTTCTCGGTACCGAAGCGGTAGAGCCACGGTCCGTTCATCCCGGCCAGCGCGACTACCACCGCCGTGCCTATCGCGAATCGACGGGCGCGGCGGCGGCCGGCACGGTCTTTCATTCCTTACGTCCCCCAAGTCCACCAAGGGCGATCTGCATGGTCTGGTCGTTGTCCCCGCCGTTTCCCGCGTCGGCGCCGGCCCAGGTGGGCCGGGGCTGCGGGGCGTGCGGCGCGGCGGGCTGCTGCGGGACGGACTGCTGCTGCGGGATGGGCAGCGGCTGCGTCCGGTGCGGCTCGGCGGCGGCCCGCGCATGCCTCGCCGCGGGCTTCTTCCTGGCCTGCCGCAGTTCGTGACGCCAGACGAAGACGGGGAAGGCGGTGATCAGCATCGCGAACAGGGCCCAGACGACCATCGCCGGGTGGGCGTTGCCGAGGACGAACCCGGCGACGATCGAGGCGCCGAAGATCACGATGAAGTACCAGTGGTACCGGAAGGTGCCGAGCCAGCGGTCCGGGCTGGCCGAGTCGCCCTTGGGCGTCACCACGAACTTGCTCTTGCGGCGCAGCACGGAGTCGATCAGCGCCTTGGCGTACAGCGGCGCGGACAGCGCGGACATCACCATGCCGGCGACACCGCCGGAGCCCTCCGGCTCGTGCGGCGAGACGTTGTGGCGGCGGTTCCAGACGTACAGGCCGATCTGGAGCGCGGACGCGTTGCCGTAGAGCATCAGCCACACGGTGGGGTCGATGTTCACACCCGAGGCGCCCAGGCCCAGGAACAGGGCGCAGCTGAGCGCCGCCAGGATCCAGTTCAGGGCGGACATCGGGTAGAAGATGATCATCATCGTGTAGTTGAAGAGCTTGCTCGGCGGCAGCGAGTACCAGCCCTTCCAGTACTGCTTGAGGATCGTCTCGTACGTGCCGCGCGACCAGCGCATCTGCTGGGTGAAGAAGTCCGTCCAGGCGCTCGGGCCCTCGCCGACGGCGAGCACGTCCGGGGTGTAGACCGACTTCCACTTGCGGCCGGTGGCCGGGTTCTTGTGGCGGTGCATCTCGAAGCCGGTGGCCATGTCCTCGGTGATCGAGTCGTACAGGCCGCCGATCTGCTTGAGCGCCTTGATGCGCACCGCGTTGGAGGTGCCGACGAACATGGGGCCGCCGTAGCGGTTGCCGGCCCGCTGGATCAGCGCGTGGAAGAGGAACTGCTGCGACTCGGCGGCCTTGGTGACGAAGTTGTCGTAGTTGCCGTACACCTGCGGGCCGATGACGAAGCCGACGTCCGGGTCGCGGAAGAAGCCGAGCATCCGCTCCAGGTAGTTGGGCAGCGGCACGTGGTCGGTGTCGACGGAGGCGAAGTAGTCGTAGTCGTCGCCGTGCGCGTCGAGCCAGGCGTTGTAGTTGCCGTGCTTGGTCTTGGCGCGGTGCGGTCCCTTGGCCTGGTTCCACTTCGCGACGCCCTTGCGGGAGAAGTGGCGCACGCCGAGCCGGGCGCAGACCTCCTTGACCTCCGGGTCGTCGCCCTCGTCGAGCAGCCAGACGTGCATCACGCCCCGGTGGCGGATCCGCACGGCCGCCTCCAGGGTCTTCGTCACCATCTCCAGCGGCTCCTTGCCGGGCACGAAGGAGGTGAGGAAGGCCACTCTGGTGCCGGTCTCCGGGACCACCGGGACCGGGTCGCGGGCGACCAGCGTGGCGTGCGCGTTGGACACCACGTTCATGCAGCGGAAGAACTCGATCAGACCGATCGAGACCAGCATGACGACGTCGAGCGCGGGCAGGAAGTCGTACGCCGGGTAGTCCCGCTCGGTCCAGTGCTCCGGCTGGAGCAGCCAGACCAGCAGGACCACCGAGAGCACCGGCGCGGCCATCAGCATCAGGGCCACCCGTATCCGGTGCGGCTCCTGGGAGATCAGGGAGCGGTACTGCACCGTGTACGGCTTGTTCGGGTCGGGCTGGGTGAGGGGACCCGCGAGCCGGCTGTAGTGCTCGTAGTCGTACTTCGGCAGCGTCTTCTTGATGCGCCGGAAAGTCCCGGTGGTGCCCAGCCGGTGCCCCGGCACCCTCAGCTGAGTGGTCTGGGACGGGTCGAAGTTCTGCCGGGCGCCCGTCGGCGTCGACGTCATGAGTCATCCCCCCACACGCGGGTCAGCGCGTGTCAGTCGGTTCCTTCGCCCGTTCCGGTCCCCCTCGACCTTCCCGGGCGTGTCAGTGGTGCGCCGCAGTTCACCACATGGTCCACACCCTATAGACATGGAACTGCGAGCTTCCGGTTGCATGATGCCCCCCTCGGCATCGCTTCATGAACCGGGGCCCCCTTCTCCCCGCCAGAACCGGCAACCGGATTTCCCTGCCCCCCAATTGGCGCGTATCCGCGGCCTCTTGAGAGCCAGGGTTCTACGGCGTTCAGCATGATCGCAAGACGCGATACACGGTATTTACCGGCTATACGCGCTCATTGGTGCGCATGATGGCATGTGATGGTGCGCTTGTGGCCAGTCGTGCACGAATGCGTACGGATGGCGAAGGTGTTTCGTTCAATGCCTCGGCGTGCTTCTTCCCTGTCTTTGGTTCACGCCCCGCACCACACCTTCGATCGTCCGTGCGAACGACAACGAAAAGGCCCCTCGCCTGAAGCGAGGGGCCTTTTTCCGTCTGTGCGCCGCCAGGGACTCGAACCCCGGACCCGCTGATTAAGAGTCAGCTGCTCTAACCAACTGAGCTAGCGGCGCCTGCTGACGTCGATAACTCTACAGGACGTCCGGGGGTGCTCCTGACCGCCCGTCCTGTGCATGACAGTCGCCGGTCCGGGGTCCGGCCCGCCCGTACATCGTTCGGACCGTCAACATGCGAGCCGCGGCGACAGTTGTGAAACTGATCAACGTGCACAAGTGTGGACATTCCCGCCAGGAGTGTGAGGGGAATCGCATGGAGACTCCGGTTTTCGCAGAGCTCGATCCCCCGCGCGACTGCGACTGCCCCGGCTGCGTCACCGCGCGCCGCGCCCTGCCGCCCTCTCCGGGGGGCCTTTCCCTCACCCCCCGTGCCGTGGCCGTCACCGCCGCGACGGCGGCCGCTCTCGCCGCGGCCCCCACGCCGGCACCGGCCCTCGCCGCCTCGCACGCCCCCCAGCACCCCGGCGTTCCCGCAGGTGACGAGCCCGAGACCCCGCAGGGGAGCAAGGCGCCCCTGCACGGCCCGGCGGGCAAACCGGCCACCCCGAACCTCCCGGCGAGGGCGCCCGCCACCACCCGGGCGGAGATCATCCGGCGGGCCAAGACCTGGGTCGCGGCGCGGGTGCCGTACAGCATGACCCGGTACTGGGCCGACGGGTACCGGCAGGACTGCTCCGGGTTCGTCTCCATGGCCTGGGGCCTGCCGGGCAACGAGTGGACGGGCACCCTGCACCAGTACGGCGTGCGCATCGGCAAGGACGAGCTGCAGCCCGGCGACATCCTCCTCTTCCACAATCCGGCGGACCCCGAGCGAGGCTCCCACGTGGTGATCTTCGGCGGCTGGACGGACCACACCCGTTCCTTCTACATCGCCTACGAGTCGACCCGCCCGCACGCCCGCGGGCAGGCCACCCCCTACGCCTACTGGACGCACTCCGACCGCTATGTCGCCTACCGCTACAAGGGGCTGAAGGCGTCGGGCACCCCGGGTGCCCAGCCGGGCGGGGCGGCCGGGGGAGGCGGTGGCGGAGGGGCCGGGGGAGGCGGGGGCGGCTCGGTGGCCACGCCCTTCCCCGGTGTGGCCTACTTCGGTCCCGGCGCGAACAACCCGTACGTCACCCTCCTCGGCCGGATGCTGGTCCAGCGCGGCGCCGGGCGCTTCTACGCCTCGGGGCCCGGCCCGCGCTGGACCGAGGCCGACCGCAGGGCGACCCAGGCGTTCCAGCTGGCCCAGGGCTGGACGGGCGCGGCGGCGGACGGGCTGCCCGGACCGAAGACCTGGGACCTGCTGATCAGCGGCCGGGGCCGGGACGTCACCGCGGGGACGGCGGGCGTGTCAGGGGCCCAGGCGGGGCGGGTCCCGGCCTTCCCCGGCCGGGCGATGTTCCGGCCGGGCGCCCGCAACGAGTACGTCACGCTGCTCGGCCGGCAGCTCGTGAAGAAGGGGTTCGGCCGGTACTACACCACCGGGCCCGGACCCCTCTGGGGCGAGGCGGACCGGCGCAACGTCGAGGCCTTCCAGCGCGCCCAGGGCTGGCGCGGCGGCGCGGCGGACGGCTACCCCGGCCCGGAGACGTGGCGCCGGCTCTTCTCCTGACCACCCGTACGACCACCTCGTACGCCCACCCCGCACGACCCCGGTACGGACGACCCGTACGGCCCATCTGTGACGCATCTGGCGCGGAGGCTGGAGGCACGCATGAGTACGACCCCTGCACAGACGCCCGACCCCGGCGGCACCGACGGCGGCACAGTCCGCCCGGGCCGCCTCATCCAGAACGAGGCGACCACCGAGATCCCCGTCCACCTGCTCTTCCGGGACGACCCCGACCCGGCGCCGGTGCCGCTCAGGCCGGCCGTGGTCGGCCGCCGGCAGGGCACCGGCGAACAGCCGCGGCTGCGGCGCCCCGCCCCCGCGCGGACCCGGCCGGTGCCCGAGGTCGACCCGGAGCTGGCCGAGCGGCCCGCCCGGGTGCTGCCCGGTGCGGTGGGCGTGCTGGCCGGCACGGCCGGGGCGGCCGGCGCGCTGGCCACCTCCTGGTGGGCGGGCACGCTGCCGCCGCTCGCGGTCGCCGCGCTCGGGCTGCCCGCCGCGGCGCCGGCCGGACTGGGCCCCGCGCAGTGGGCGGCGTACGCCGGGGCCGGGGCGCTCGGGCTGTTCGGGTTCGGCGGGCTGGCCCGGGGCCGGACCGGGCGGGCCTGGGTGCTGGACCTGTTCGGCCGCTACCGGGGGACCGTCCGCCGCACCGGCCTGCTCTGGGTCAACCCGCTGCTGCTGCGCCGCCGGGTGGACGTGCGGCTGCGGCACTGGCGCAGCGAGCCGATGCCCGCCTCGGACGGCAGCGGGGTGGCGCTGCGGGTGGTGGTGCTGGTGG
Source organism: Streptomyces sp. JB150 (assembly GCF_011193355.1). Classification (GTDB taxonomy): domain Bacteria; phylum Actinomycetota; class Actinomycetes; order Streptomycetales; family Streptomycetaceae; genus Streptomyces. Next base: position 2,770,560 of record NZ_CP049780.1, on the reverse strand, counting down.
TGTGGCGGGTGCGGGACACCGCGCGGGCCGTGCTCGGGGTGGAGGACCACGAGGGCTATCTGCGCGAGTGCGTGGAGGCGGCGCTGGCCCGGGTGCCGGTGGAGACGCCGGGCGGGGGCGGCTCGGTGCCGGCCACCGCGGAGACGCTGACCCGGCTGGTGGCGGCGGACACGGCACCGGTGGGCCTGGAGGTGTTCTCGGTGCAGCCGGTGCGGATCGAGTACGCCCCGGAGGTCGCCGCCGCGATGCACCGCCGCAAGATCGCCGCGCTGGACGCCCGGCACCGGGCGAGCGTGCTGTCCTCGGTGGTGGACTCGGTGGAGGACACGGTGACCCGGCTGACCATGCGCGGCCTGGTGGAGCTGGACGACTACGAGCGGAAGGCGCTCGTGAAGGACCTGACGGTGGCGTTCTGCGCGGGGCGGGGGGAGACGGGCGGGTGACCGCGGTGCGGGGCGTGCGTGAGGCGGGGGCGTGACCTCGCGGGCGCGCGTCGCGCACGGGGGTGCCGGGACGCCCCTCACTCCGCTATTGGTATGGACATGTTCAACTATCGGCAATAGTCTGGGACTTGGTCTAGACCTACGTGCACCACTGCACGGCTCACCGAACCTCCCCCACATCCCCGAGGAGCGGCAGCATGCGCACCAAGACCAAGTTGTCCGCGGTCGCGGTCGGACTGGCGACGACCGGAGCCCTCGTGCTCTCCTCCGGCGCGGCCACCGGACACGGCTACACCGACCTCCCCATCAGCAGGCAGAAGCTGTGCCAGAACGGCACGGTGGCCAACTGCGGCGCCATCCAGTGGGAGCCGCAGAGCGTCGAGGGCCCCAAGGGCTTCCCCGCGTCCGGGCCCGCCGACGGGCAGCTCTGCTCCGGCAACAACACCCGCTTCGCCCAGCTCGACAGCCCGAAGACCCCGTCGGGCGGCGCGTGGCCGGCCACCAAGGTCACCGGCGGGCAGAGCTACACCTTCCGCTGGCAGTTCACGGCGATGCACGCCACGACCGACTTCAAGTACTACATCACCAAGCCGGGCTGGAACCAGAACCACAACCTGTCCCGCTCCGACCTCAACCTCACGCCGTTCCTGACGGTGCCCTACGGCGGCCAGCGCCCGCCGCAGACCCTCTCGCACAGCGGCACGCTGCCGTCCGGGCTCAGCGGACGGCACGTGATCCTCGCGGTGTGGACGATCGCGGACACCGGCAACGCGTTCTACGCCTGCTCGGACGTCACGTTCTAGACGGCAACGGAAAGGGCCCCCTCGCTTGTCGCGAGGGGGCCCTCTGCTGTGCGCCGCCAGGGACTCGAACCCCGGACCCGCTGATTAAGAGTCAGCTGCTCTAACCAACTGAGCTAGCGGCGCATGACTCTCGCCTTCCGCTCTTCGCGGCCGGCGACGAAGAAAATACTACCTGGTCCCCGGGGGTGCTCGTGACCACCGGGGACCAGGGCGAGAGCGCGGCACCCGCTGCGGGGTGTCTCGCTAGATCGCCAGGGACAGCAGGACCGGCGCCGCGTTCCGGTTCAGCGTCTCCGCCGCCTGGCGCAGCCGGTGCGCGTGCTCCACCGGCAGGGACAGCGCGAGGCAGCCCACGGAGGACCCGGCGGTGATCGGGACGGCCGCGCAGACCGTGCCCACCGCGTACTCCTGGAGGTCGAGCACCGGCACCGTCGGCGGCTGCGCCTCCAGGCGGGAGAGCAGCAGCTTGTCGCTGGTGATCGTGCGCGAGGTGAGCCGGGCCATCTTGTGCCGGGCCAGATGGTCGCGGCGGCTGTTGTGGTCGAGCTGGCCGAGCAGGCTCTTGCCGACCGCGGTGGCGTGCGCGGAGTAGCGGAAGTCCACCCACTCGTTGACCGCGGGCGTGGCCGGGCTCTCGGCGCAATGGGTGATCCGGACCTCCCCGTCGACGTAACGGCTGATGTAGACGGCGGCGCCCACCGAGTCGCGCAGCCGGTTCAGGGTGTGCTGGAGATGGTCCCGCAGGGCCCGGTCGCGGCCGTGCGCGGAACCCAGGCGGGCGAGGGCGGCGCCGGCGACGTACGCCCCGTCGGCCACCTGCTCGACGTATCCCTCACGACGCAGCATCCGCAGGAGGGTGGTCAGCCGCTCCGTGCCGAGGCCGGTGTGACGGGCGATCTCGGTGTCGGTGACACCGGTGGAGTGCCGGGCCACCGTCTCCAGGACGCGCAGGGCGTCCTGAGCCGAGTGGTACGGCGCGGTCGGCTCGTGCTTCAGCGCCACGGTTTCCCCCTGTGCGCTCAGTCAATGTGCCGTGACCCGCTGTTCGGATCCTCTCCACGATAACCGGCAAGAGGCCGGTAGTGAGCGGCTGTTGACGAGAATCCGCCCCTGCCGGCTGGGGGTCGGGTCGGTGGCATATGTCGGCGGCAAGGGTCGTCCGGGCCGGGCGTCCGGTTCGTCCGGCCGGTCGCCGCGGCTCAGTGCCCCGGCACGTACCCGCGCCGCTTGTCGACCACGTTGAACAGCGGCCGGCCCGCCGCCCAGCGCTCGAACAGCTCCACGAACTGCGCGCCCAGCTCGTCCAGCCGGCCCACCGTGTCCCCGCTCATGTGCGGCGACACGATCAGCCCCGGCACCCGCCACAACGGGCTGTCCGGGCCGAGCGGTTCGGTGGCGAAGACGTCCAGCGCGGCCCCCGCGAGCCACCGCTTGGCGAGCGCCGCGGCCAGCGCCTCCTCGTCCACCAGGGCGCCCCGGCCGACGTTCACGAACCGGGCGGACGGCTGGAACACCCCGAAGCGGCGGGTGTCGAACATGCCACGCGTGTCGTCGGTGAGCGGGGCCGCCGCGATCACCCAGTCGGCGCGCGCGAGCAGCCGGTCCAGGTCGTCCGGGCCGTGCACGCCGGTGCGCGGGGTGCGGCCGACGATCGCCGTACGGATGTCGAGCGCCTTCAGCAGCCGCGCCACCGTCCGGCCCACCGGCCCCGAGCCCACGACCACCGCGCGCGTGCCCGCCACCCGCAGCGTCTCCCGGTGCCGCCACTCGCCGCGCCCCTGCGACTCCAGCGTGCCCGGCAGGTCCTTCGCCATCGCCAGCACGAGCGCGGCCACGTACTCGGCGATGGGCTGCTCGAACACCCCGCGCGCGTTCGTCACCACCGTGTCCGACACCGTCAGCTCCGGGCACATCAGATGGTCGACGCCCGCGCTCGCGGTGTGCACCCAGCGCGGCCGGGGCCCCTCGCCCGGCCACACCTCGCGCACGGCGTGCGAGGTGAAGTCCCACACGAGCAGCGCGTCGGCCTCCGGCAGCCGGGCCGCGAGCCCCGCCTCGTCCGTGTGCACGATCCGGGCCCGGCCGGTGAGCCGGCCCAGCCGGGGCGGCGGATCGGCGCCCAGCAGGACGAGCAGGGTGGGGTCGGTCATCGGCAGCCGTCTCTCCCAGCGGACCGGCGCCCACCGGCGGCGTCCGGCGGACGCCGGTTCACACCGGCGGCACCTGACGTACGCCGGCTGTCCGCCGGCGGCGTCCGACGCGCACCGGTCCTCACGGGCGGCGTCCGACCTGCGGCGGCTCTCGGGGGCGCGTCTGACATGCGCGGATCCACCACGCTCGCACCCGGGCCCGGCGTCGTCAACACGGCCTCCCGCACGGCGCGTTGTCGGCGCCCGTGCCCTCCCCCGTCCCGCACCCGCGGGGACGGGCCGCGGAATCCGGTGATCTCGGCCAACCAAGTGACGATGTGGGCGGCGGCGCGCCGACGGGGTACCCGAGCCGTGGAGCCGTACCAGGCTCTGCCGGACGAGGAGGCGCGCACACGGTCTCCCCGCTCCGCCGGAACGACCCCCGTGCTGCCGGAAGAACAGCAGGAAGGCTGGACATGACCGCACTCGGATTCCTCTACCCGGGCCACTCGGCCGAGGACGACTATCCCCGTATCGAGCAGCTGCTGGGCAGTGACATCCGGGTGGACCTGGTCCACACGGACAGCGGCGAGGACGCCCGCCGCGAGGACGGGCTGCGCGCGATGGGCTCCCCGGAGCGGCTGGCGGCGAGCGTCCAGGAACTGCGGCACGCCGGCGCCGAGGCCGTGGTGTGGGCCAGCACCAGCGGCAGCTTCGCGTACGGCTGGGAGGGCGCCCACGAGCAGGTGCGCGGCCTCGCCGTGGCCGCAGGGATGCCGGCCTCCTCGACCTCCTTCGGGTTCGTGCACGCGAGCCGCGAGCTGGCGCTGCGGCGCGTCGCGATCGGCGCGACCTACCGGGACGACGTCGCCGGACTCTTCGCGGACTTCCTGCGCGCGGCCGCACTGGAGCCGGTCGCCGTGCACGCCGCCGGGATCACCGCCGCCGAGGCCGGCAGCTGGGGCGAGGCCGAGCTGTTCGCGCTGGCCCGCGCGGCCGACCACGCGGACGCCGAGGCGGTCCTGCTGCCGGACACCGCCCTGCACACCGCCTCCCACCTCACCGCCCTGGAGAAGGAGCTGGGCAAGCCGGTCCTCACCGCCCACCAGGTCTCCGTCTGGGAGGCGCTGCGGCTGGCCGACCGCCGGGTGAACGCCCCCGGCCTCGGCGCCCTCTTCACCCGGGAGCCGATCGTCCAGGTCTGAGGCCCGCCCCCGCCGAGCGGGCGTGCGCCCGCACGAACCCCTGCGGCCGCCTTGCGCGGGCGGGGGAGAATGGGAGTGGTCCGGCCGCGATGTCGGGGGGCGGGCCAGCCGATCCGTCCGTCAGAGGAGGACACGACATGGCGGAGCCCACGCCGCGTCGCCACGAACCGCGGCTACGCCCCGCGCCCCTGCTCTTCGAGCCGGCCGAGGCGGCCGGCGACCCGGAGCACTTCTTCGATCTGGAGTCCATCGACGACCCGCGGGAGCTGCTGACGCGGGCGACCGAGCTGACCCAGGCGTTCCGCGCGGCGGCGGACCGGGCCATGGAGTTCCAGGCGATGGCCGCGGCCCAGCTCGCCGACCCGCGCCGGTTCGACCGGCTGACCGCCGCGGACATCGCCGACCGTGCGGAGTGGACCGAGGACTACGCCAGGAAGATGGTCGAGTTCGGCCGCGACCTGCTGCGGGGGGCGGACGAGCCGGGGCCCGACACGGCCTGAGCACCCGGGCTCGGTATCCCGGTCGGGCGCGTGGTCCGAGCATTCCGGTCCGGGCGCCGGGTCTGAGCGCCCTGGTTTCGGCATCCCGGTCGGGTGCATGGCCCGAGCGCCCTGGTCCCAGCGTCCCGGTCGGGTGCCTGGTCCGAGCATTCCGGTTCGGACTCCTGGCCCGAGCATCCGGCCCGAGCGCCCCTTCGAAGCCCCGGCCCGCTCGTCAGCCGGAGAGCGGCCCCGTTCGGGCGAGTGCCCGCCCGGTGATCTGCTTGGCATATGCCAGGCGGGCAAGATACCCGCTCCTACCGTCTCCTGTCCCGGTTTCCGGCAACTCTGTGGAACGGAACGTGTACGCCCGGTAGACCTGGGTGACATGAGCAGCAGCACAGTCACCGCCGACGGAGTCGACTGGCTCGTCTCGGCAGGAACGTATCCGCGCAGCACCCGTGCCCTGTGGGAGGAACGGCCCGACGCCCCGGCCGTGCTGCCCTGCGGCACCGCCTTCGACGTGGTGAGCGCGCCCGCCGTCTTCGGGCGCCGCATGCTCGACCGGCTGTGGGAGGACGGGCCGGGCACGGGTCCGGTGGCCGCCTTCCGGGGCCGCGTCCTGCTGTTCGCCGCGCCGGGCACGGCCCAGCGGCTGCCCTCGCTGATGGAGTGGGAGGAGTGGAGCGGCCACGGACGCACCGGCGAGATCCCGCCACTGCTGTGCCACGGCACCGGGGACGCCGTGACCGTCCCCCCGCCGGTCGGCCCCCCGGCGGCGGGCGTGACCGCGGAGGCGCGCTGGATCGTCGCCCCCGACACCCGCCACCCCTGGCTGCCGGGCCCGGAGGTGCTGCTCTGGGCGGCCGTCCGGGCGGCCCGGGCGGCGGTGCGGATATCGATTTCGCCTCCCGCCGACCAGGATGCTAAGGTCTACGACGTCAGCAGGCGCCGCTAGCTCAGTTGGTTAGAGCAGCTGACTCTTAATCAGCGGGTCCGGGGTTCGAGTCCCTGGCGGCGCACTAGCGATTAGGTCGCTGACCTGGGCGTTCTCGATAGCGAGAACGCCCTTTCGCTTGTCCGGGGTCCTGCCCGCCATCCCGTCACCGCAGTGGCGAGATCTTTACGGTCCAGGCGCCCGAGGGCGTCCGGCCCTCCACCTCGACGCGCACGTTCTCGCCGGGCACGGTGAAGCGCTCCCCGACGTCGACGGGGGCGTCGGCGAGCGCCGGGTAGACCGAGTTCTCCCAGCAGGCCTCCGTCCTCGGGTGGGCGTCGATCACCTGCACCGGACCGCCCCCGGACTCGGCGCCGCTGCGCACCCGGTAGACCAGGACGCCCTGCCGGCAGGCGGACCGGTCGTTGCCGACCGCGCCCCGCGCCTCGAAGGCGAGCACGCTGTCGGGGCCGGTGCGCACCACCGCCAGCTTGGTGCCCCGCCCGGAGCCGAAGACCGGCGCCCCCGCGGCACCCGTCACCGGCACGTCCGGTCCGGCGCTCAGCGACTCCAGGGTCAGCCGGGTCGGCTCGCCGCCCGGCACGCACACCACCTGCCGCTCCTCCAGCCAGCCCAGCTTCCACTTGTGCCAGCCGAAGAGGTCGGGGGCGCGACCGAACTGGCTGCCCATCAGGTCCCAGTCGCCGACGTGGGTGTCCCAGTCGCCCTTGCCGTCCGTCGGACGGTGGTAGAGGTCCGGCAGGTCGAAGACATGGCCGGTCTCGTGGGCGAGGACCAGCCGGTCCGGCGGATGGTTCTCGAACACCGTGACGACCCGGCGGATGTCCGCCCCGTCCGCCCGCAGCGGGGCCTCCAGGTTGACCACTTTCGTGGCGTCCGAGTCGACACCGGGCGCGTGCGGATCGGCGACGAAGTAGACGACGTCGTAGCGCGAGAAGTCGACCTGGCCGTCGGCCGAGGCGAGCGCGTCGCGCAGGTAGGCGGCGCGGTGCGAGGCGGTCCAGTCGCGCTGTATGGCGTACGCCGTCGAGGGGCGCGGCATCCGGATCCAGTGCCGCAGCGGATGCGGGCGCAGCGCGAACCGGCCGTAGGACGCCTGCGCGAAATAGCGGCTGGTGGCGGGGAAGTGGTCGGCCGTCAGTTCGGCGGGCGTGGTCAGCGGTGCGGAGTCCGGGAAGGACAGGAAGATCATCACCGCGTCCAGCGCGCGGGTCGGCCGGGGATAGGCGGCGTTCCAGGTGTCCAGGCCCTCCGAGTGGTGCGCGTCGGTGCGTTCCAGGGCGCACGGCGCCGCCGAGAAGGGGCCGGCGACCGAGGGCCCGGTGACCAGGGAGGTGGCGGTGAGAGCCGTCAGGGTGGTGAACACGGCCGCGGTGCTGCGCAGTCGGGCGCGCGGGAGCGGACGCGGCACGGGAACCTCCGGATGCGGTCGGGGGGACACCGCATCCAGCCTGTGGCAGATTGTCGTACTGCGTCCTGTTTGTCTGACCCGGACGAGTGAGGTGGGCGACCGGTTCGATCGGTGACACCCCCGAAGTGCTCACGGAGCGTCACCACTGGTCGTGAGGGCGAAGAAGGCGTCCAGGCGTGAGCAGAAACGATCCGCCCGCGAAGTGGGTATGTCCTGAGTGGCGGACAGTGGCTGGAAGGGCCGGAGGGCACCCTCTATGATCGGCACACTTTCCTGCGCGGACGACGATCGAGTGCACTGCGGGAGCGAGCGGTGAGCGGAACCTCCGAAGGGCCGACGCCCGCGGCAGACCTCATCCGGCCGGTAGTCACGGAGAGTGACGCAAAGGCGCCGGGTGGTACGGACGCTGTCGCCTTCGTGCCTCCACACCCGGACCCGGAACCGGATACGGCCGCGGACCCGGCGGGCGGCGACGCCGCCTCCTACCGGTCCGCGTTCACCGCGGCACCGCTCGCCATGGCGGTCGTCGACCGCGACGGGCGGATCGCCACGGCCAACGACACCCTCGCCGACCTGTTCGGCGGCCCGCCCGGCGGACTCGTCGGACGCGTCGCCGCCGACCTGCTCGACCTCTCCTCCGACCCGCGCACCTGGCACGCCTACCGCGAGGTGCTGCGCGGCCGGCAGGCGAAACTGCGCTGCACCCGGCGGCTGAAACACCCCGACGGACACGCCGTCTGGGCGCAGATCACCGTCGCCCCGCTCGCCGACGGCACACCCGGCGTCCTGCTCTCCGTCACCGACATCAGCGCCCGCCGCGAACTCCAGGCACAGCTCCGGCACTTGCAGATGCACGACCCGGTGACCCGGCTGCCCAACCGCACCCTGTTCTTCGAACGGCTCTCCGCCGCCCTCGACACCGAGGCCTACACCCGCGGCGGCACCGGCCGGATCGGCCTGTGCTTCCTCGACCTCGACGGCTTCAAGGCCATCAACGACACCCTCGGCCACCGCGTCGGCGACCGGCTGCTGGCCGCCGTCGCCGAACGGCTCACCCGCTGCGCCGAGGAAGCCGGCTACACCCGCTCCGCCGCGCCCCTGGTCGCCCGGCTCGGCGGCGACGAGTTCGCCCTCCTCGTCGAGGACTCCACCGGCACCGAACAGCTCGCCGACCTCGCCGAGTCCGTCCTCACCGCGCTCCAGGCCCCGTTCGACCTCTCCGGGCAGCGGCTCAGCGTCTCCGCCTCCATCGGCGTCGTCGAACGGCAGGCCGCCGGGACCACCGCCACCGGGCTGATGCAGGCCGCCGACACCACGCTGTACTGGGCGAAGGCCGACGGCAAGGCCCGCTGGACGCTCTTCGACCCCGAGCGCAACGCCCACCGCATGACCCGCCAGGCCCTCGCCTCCACCCTCCGCCCGGCCATCGACCGCGGCGAGTTCACCCTGGAGTACCAGCCCCTGGTGGGCATGGCCGACGGACGGCTCAGCGGGGTCGAGGCACTGGTGCGCTGGAACCACCCGCAGTTCGGCACCCTGACGCCGAATCGGTTCATCGGACTGGCGGAGGAAGACGGCGCGATCGTCCCGCTCGGCCGCTGGATCCTCGCCACCGCCTGCCGCCAGGCCCGCCGCTGGCAGCTCGAACACCCCGACGAGCCGCCCATCTTCGTCAGCGTCAACGTGGCCGTACGCCAGGTCTGGGACTCCGACCTGGTCGCGGACGTCGCGGAGACCCTCGCCGAGACCGGCCTCGCCCCGCACCTGCTGCAGCTGGAGCTGACCGAGTCCGCCGTGATGGGCTCTTCCGGCCGCCCGCTGCGCGCCCTGCAGGCCCTCAGCGACATGGGCGTGCGCATCGCCATCGACGACTTCGGCACCGGCTACTCCAACCTCGCCTACCTCAGCCGGCTGCCGGTGTCCGTGCTGAAGCTGGACGGGTCGTTCGTCCGCGGCTTCCAGTACGAGGACAGCGGCGCGCACGCCAGTCCGGCGGACGAGGTCATCGTCGAGGCGATGATCCAGCTCGCCCACCGGCTCGGACTGACCGTCACCGCCGAGTGCGTGGAGACCTCCGCGCAGGCCGGGCGGCTGCGCCGGATCGGCTGCGACACCGGCCAGGGCTGGCTCTACTCCCGGCCGGTGGCGGCGGATCGTATCTCCGAACTGCTGGCCTGCCCGGCCGGTCAGGCCGCCGGAAACCCGTAGGCGTCCGCGATGAGTTCGTAGCTGCGCACGCGCACCTCGCCGGTCGGCGTGCTCGCCGTGATCATCAACTCGTCGGCGCCGGTGCGCTTCTGCAGATCGTCCAGGCCGGTACGGACCTCGTCCGCGGTGCCGTGGATGACGTTCGCGCTCCACTGCTGCGCGAACTCCCGCTCCAGCGGCGAGAACTCGTACGCCTCCGCCTCCTGGGGGCTCGGCACCAGTCCGGGCCGCCCGGTGCGCAGCCGCACCATGCTCAGCACGGCCGCCCGCACCTCGCGCCGCGCCACCCGCTCCTCGTCCGCGGCCAGCGCCGAGACACCGATCAGCGCGTACGGCTCGGCCAGCACCCCGGACGGCTTGAAGGACTCCCGGTACAGATCCAGCGCCGGGATGGTGTTCTGCGCCGAGAAGTGGTGGGCGAACGCGAACGGCAGGCCCAGCAGACCCGCCAGCCGGGCGCTGTAGCCGGAGGAGCCCAGCAGCCAGATGGGCGGGCGGTGCGGGGACTGCACACCGCCGGGGGAGGTGCCCTGCACGGGGCCCGGGACGGCGTGGATGCGCCGGTACGGGTGGCCGTCGGGGAAGTCGTCGTCCAGGAACCGGGTCAGCTCGGACAGCAGCCGCGGGAACTCGTCCGCCGCCTCATCCGGCCGGTCCGTGCGGCGCAGCGCCGCCGCGGTCGCCCCGTCCGTGCCGGGGGCGCGCCCGAGGCCGAGGTCGATCCGGCCCGGCGCCATGGCCTCCAGGGTGCCGAACTGCTCCGCGATCACCAGCGGCGCGTGGTTGGGCAGCATCACCCCGCCCGAGCCCAGGCGGATGCGGCCGGTGTGGGCGGCGAGGTGGGCGAGGATCACCGCGGGCGAGGACGACGCGACGCCCGGCATCGAGTGGTGCTCGGCGACCCAGTAGCGGTGGAAGCCGCGGGACTCCGCCAGCCGGGCCAGGGCGACGCTGGTGCGCAGCGCGTCCGTGGAGGTGTGGCCGGCGCCGACCGCGACCAGGTCCAGGACGGACAGGGGGACGGGGGCGGAGCCGTGGGCGGTGCCTTGGATGCCGTCGCCTTCGCCGGTGCGGGTCTCGGCGTCCCGGGTGTCGTCTGCCGCCACGGTGGGGCCTCCTGCTCTCGTCGCCATGCGGTCGGGTCATGGGCGTCAACGGGAGGTGGCGGGGGGTTCATTCCCTGGTGGACCGAGGCGCCCCCCGCGCGCCCCCCCGCGGCCGCCCACTCACCCGGTGGCGGGCCGCCGGCTCACCCGGTGGCGGGTCCTACGGCCGCCAGCTCACCCGGTGCTCCGCCAGGTGCGCCAGGACCGCGTGGTTCGCCTCCCAGCCGTCCGGGAACTTCACCAGTGTCCCCAGCTGCACCGGCTCCGTCGACGGATAGTCGTCCAGCAGCTCGCCCACGCCCGCGCGGCACACCACGATGCACGCGTGCCGGTGCCGGGAGGCGAGCACGCACAGCCGGCCCGTCTCCAGGTGGAAGGCGGTCGCGTCGGGGCGGCCGGAGAGCGGGTGCAGGACGACCGTCACGTCGTACTCCCGCCCCTGGAGCCGGTTCGCGGTGTCCACGGTGACATCGCGCACACCCAGCTCGGCGAGGGCCGCGCGGACGGCCGCCGCCTGGTCGCGGTGGGCGGTGCCCACGGCGATCCGGTCGGCGGTCAGCGGAGCCGGACCGGGAGAACGCTCGGAGGTGGCCGCACCGCCGCGGTCCAGCAGCCGGCGCACCACCACCGCCACCGCCCGCACCGCCTCCGGGTCGGTGCGCGGGGTGTGCCGCGCGGGCAGCTCCAGCAGGCCCCAGCCCGACGCGGCGGCCTCGTCGATCACCCGGTCCGGGCCCGAGCCGTCCGACGGCACCGCGAAGGCCAGCCGGCGGTCGCCGTGGCCGGTGCCGCTGCGGAACGGCGTGTACGGGTAGAAGGCGTCCGAGACCAGCGGCGCCGCGGAGGCGGGCAGCCGCCAGGACACCGGCAGCCGGTGCTGCGGCAGCCCCGGGTTGTGCGCGAGCAGCGTGGTGACCGCGGACGCCGACGGGTCGTACGACAGCCCCGCCCACTGCTCGCTGCCGACGATCGCGAACGGGTCGAGCTGGCCCGGGTCGCCCACGAACAGCGCCCGCTCGAACAGCCCGGCGACGGCGAGCAGCGCGTCCGAGCGCATCTGGTACGCCTCGTCGACGATCGCGTGCCGCCACGGCTCGTCGGCCTTGACGTGGGCCCACTTCGCGGCGGTGGAGAGGACCACGGGCAGACCGGTGAGGTCGGCGGCCTTCGCCGACGTACGGACCTGCGGCAGCTCGTCGAGCGCCTTGTCGTACGGGTCGGCGTCGCTGCTGTGCAGACGGCCCACCGGCAGCTCGGGGTTCTTCTCGGCGAGCCGCAGCACCAGGTCGTCGACCTGCGCGTTGGTCTGCGCCACCACCATCAGCGGCCGGCCCGCCTCGGCCAGCTCCAGCGCCGCCCGCACCACGAGGGTGGACTTGCCGGCGCCCGGCGGGGAGTCCACGACGACACCGCGGTCCGGGCCGTGCAGGGTGTCACGGAGGATCGCGTCGGTGGCCCGCGCGGCGGCGGTCGCCGGGTCGACGGGGGAGGCGAGAGGGGAGCCGGGAGTGGGGGAGGTCGTGGCGGCGCGGGGGTCGGACGGTGTACCGGGGGCGGTGGCGGCGGCCTCGGCGGTCACAGGAGGTCCTCCTCGGTCACGGGGTCGGCGGGTTCGGGGGCGGGCTCCTCGCCGGGGGGTCCGCCGTGCGTCCACGGGGTGTCCTCCGGGTCGGGCAGCTTGGCCCCGCCGCGCTGCTCGTGCTCGAACAGCGTCCAGCACAGGCGGTCGCCCTTCTCCGGCACCGAACCCGGCTCCGGCTCCTTGCCGCGGCCCATCTTGTCGAGGACGCGCAGGACGACCAGGGCGCCGTCCTCCTCGGCGGCCACGAACTCGGCGGACTGCGGCCTGCCGCCCAGCGAGCGGTACACCTTCGCCCGCTCCCCGAGGTGCGGCCGGTCCTCCGTGCGGACGGTGACCAGCGGGCGCGGGCTCGGACGCTTGCCCTCGCTGTATGCCATCTCCACGTCGACGACCTCGCCCGCGAACGCCTCGCCGGCCAGCCGCCGCCCCGCCATCACCAGCGGATCGTCCAAAGCCTCCTGCGCCTCCAGCCGGGCCTGCTCCCGCTCCCGCGTGGCGAGCTTGTTCGCCGCGGTCACCGCGTCGTCGTGGCGCGGCTGCGGCGGCTCGCCGGACAGCACGCGGTCGCGGTGCCCGGTGAAGGACCACCGGTCGCGCGTCCAGCGCTCCTCGACGTGCCCGCCCTCGGGCAGCGCCCGCAGCAGGTCCAGGCCCCGCCACACCGCGTCCCAGGTGGGACGGGTGACACTCTCCACCAGGGCGCGGATCTCCCGCTCGGCGGCAGTGACGGCAGCGAGCCGCGCGTCGGCCTCCGGACCGTCCTCGGCGGCGGCGAGGGCACCGCGCGCACGGTCGTAGCGCTCGATCGCCGGGGCGAGCAGCCTGTTGTCGAACGCCGGGTCGGTGGCCGGGCCGGCCGGCGGGCAGCGCAGCTGGCCCCGCTCGTCCCGGGCCAGCTCCGCGCGCAGCGCCGCCTCGTCGCCGCGCACGCCCTCCGGCGGGTCGATCCAGGCGAGCAGCGCGCCCAGGTGCTGGTCCTCCAGGCCGGACTGACCGGTCGCCCAGTGCCGGGCCAGCACGTCGGTCACGGCCAGCAGCAGCGACGAGCCCGGCACCCGGGACCGCTCCGCGTAGTGCGTCAGCCAGCGGCCCAGCAGCGGCACCCGCGGGGGCGCCGGATGCGGCGTTTGCGGGTCCTGCTCGGCCGTACGCCGAAAGCGCATGGACCGCCCCAGCAGCCGTACGAAGTCGATGCCCGCGCGGCTCGGCACGATCAGCTGCGGCGCGTCCGCGCACAGGTCGACCTCGACCTTGACGCGCTTGCCGGTCTCCGGGTCGGTCTCGGTGCGCTCGGCGGCCTCGACGGCGTCCGCGTACCCGTCGATGTACGGCAGGACGACGTCCGCCAGGTCGGCGAGGAACGCGAACCGCAGGTCCCGGTCGCGCGGCTGCGGGACGACGAGCAGGCGGGGCGCGTCCCGGTCGGTGCCGACCAGCGCGCCGAGCGGGGCCCCCGCCTCACCGGCGGTGGTCAGCGGCACGAGGACCAGCGGCCGCTCGGACAGGTGGCGGTGGCGCACGGTGGCGGCGGGCTGGGCCCGGCCGGTGTCGACGGCCTCGAGCCGGGCGAGGGTGGCGATCAGGGACACGGGGCGACCTCCGCGGTGGCGGCACCCGCGGCGTCCGCGGTGGCCAGAGCCTCCGCGCGGAGGCGGGCCGCGCGGCGCAGGGCGGCGACCGCCGGGTCGGCCGGGTCGCCGGTCTCGCCGCGGGCCGCCGACAGGACCGCGCCGACGGTGGTCAGTCCGCCCAGCTCGGCGCGGACCGCGCGGCCCAGCGAGGTCACCGCGCCGGCCGCGCGGGACCGCTCCCGGCAGTGGAAGGCCAGCTCGCACGCGGACAGGCACTCCGGCGCGTACGTCGCCGGCACCGCCTCGACGGCGGCGGTCAGCTCGGCGGCCGGCAGCTCGGGGGAGAAGCAGGTGCCCTCGGGGAGCGCGTCGACGATGTCCTCGATCCGGGTGAGCCGCGCCAGCTGGCGGCGGGTCACCGCGCGCTGCTTGCGCACGTCCACCGCGGACGCGGCGGGCAGGTTGGAGAAGTCCTTGGGGCACACCAGCAGGATCCGGTGCCGCACGCGCGGGGCGGGGTCCAGGCGGGCCGCGACGTCCTCCAGCGCCAGCACGTACACCGCCGCCTGCCGGGCCGCGGCGCCCACCTTCGCCGGGTCCGCGGAGCCGTCCAGCATCGGGAACGACTTGATCTCCACGACCGTCCAGCTGCCGTCCGGGTGCACGACCACCGCGTCCGGCTCCAGGAACGCGGGGGACCCGGCGACGTCGAGGGCGAGCATCGGATGGTCCAGCAGCGTCCAGCCGCCCGCCTCGACGGCCTCCCGCAGCGCCAGCGCCGTCCGCGCCGCCCGGCCCTCGGGGCCGGACGCGGACAGGTCCGGCACCGCCGCCCGCTCCGGCGGCTCGGCGCCCGGATCCAGCTTCCGGTGCGCCAGCCGCACCAGCTCCGCGCCGCCGTCCGCCTTCACCCGCGCCTCGAACGCGTTGCCGCGGGTCAGGGCGAACTGCGACTGCCCGAAGGCGGACGGCGAGCCCAGCGCGTCCGCCAGTCTCGTCTTGTCCACCCCGGCCCCGTCGAGGACGGCGCGCCGCGCGCAGCCGGGGTTCGCGGCGAGCGCCGCGAGGGCACGCGCGTCGAGCGCCTTGGCCGGTACGTCGGGACCGCGCAGCTCAGCGAGCCGGTGCCGGAGCGCCGCCCCCTGCCTCCGAGGGTGCGGCACTCGGCCCGGCTTCCGGTCCGAACCGTGACTCGCGCTGCCGTGGAATTCGCTCACCCGCCGAAGTCTGGCATTCGTCACT
Source organism: Streptomyces sp. JB150 (assembly GCF_011193355.1). Taxonomy (GTDB): domain Bacteria; phylum Actinomycetota; class Actinomycetes; order Streptomycetales; family Streptomycetaceae; genus Streptomyces. Next base: position 2,755,423 of record NZ_CP049780.1, on the reverse strand, counting down.
GACAATCGAGGACGCGGTGGCCACCGGGACCGCCGGGACCGCCGTGGCCGGTGCGCCGACGGGCGGCGTGCCGACGGGTGCGGCGGCCGCGGGGACGAGGGCGGCACGGGTCGTCAGGCGAGCCTTGACCCGGTCCGCGCAGCGCATCACGTACGGGGCGAGCAGCAGCCCGGCGCCCATCACGGCGGCGCCCGCGACCGCGTCGAGGAAGTAGTGGTTCGCGGTGCCCATCACCACGATCGTCGTCACCAGCGGGTACACCACGGCGGCGGTCTTCGCCAGCCGCGTCCCGCCGTACCGCCACAGCATGACGCCGCACCACAGCGACCAGCCGACGTGCAGGCTCGGCATCGCCGCGTACTGGTTGGTCATGCCGCCCAGCCCGCGCGGCGCGCTCGCCTCGCCGCCCCACCAGCCGTACGCGCTGTAGTGGGCCATGGTGTCCACGAAGCCGTGTCCCGCCGACAGCAGGCGGGGCGGGCAGGTGGGCAGCAGGGTGAAGCCGATCAGGCCGATGAAGGTCGAGGTCATCAGCCAGGTGCGGGCCGCGCGGTAGTGCACGGTGCGTGAGCGGAAGATCCAGATCAGGAGCGCCGGGGTGACCAGGTAGTGCAGCGAGGCGTACCAGAAGTCCGCCGGTATGCCTATCCAGGCCTCCCGCGTGAACAGGCGGTTCAGCGGGTGCTCGAAGTTGAGGTGCAGGGCCTTCTCGATCCGCAGGATGGCCAGGCCGTGGTCGACGGCGGTGGCGACGTCACCGCGCGCGAGGAGCCGGCCCGCGGAGTAGCAGGCGTAGACGAGGACGATCAGGGGCAGCTCGGTCCACCAGCGCAGCCGGGTCCGTACGGATGCCTCGATGCCTGGTGACTCGGACTGCGGCATCCGATCGCCCTCCCCCTTCGTCTCATGTGTCGAGATAGCGCCTCTCAAGGGCGCTCCGGCCTTCAAAGACGCAGAGATCGCCCCCGGGGTTGCCCCCACACAGCGTGCGCGATGATGGACGTGTTCCGCCTCTGGTTTCCCCGGAAAGGTCATTCATGGCACCGCGCATCCTGTTGGCCCGGCACGGACAGACCGAGTGGTCGCTGTCCGGAAAGCACACCGGCAGGACCGACGTCCCCTTGCTCGACGAGGGCCGGCGCGGCGCGAAGCTGCTGGGCGAGCGGCTGCACCGGGCGCCGTTCGACGGCCTGCCCGGTGCCGAGGTGCGCACCAGCCCGCTCTCCCGCGCGCGCGAGACCTGCGAACTCGCCGGGTTCGGGGACCGCGCGCAGACCTGGGACACGCTGATGGAGTTCCACTACGGCGCGTACGAGGGCATGACCCCGGCCGAGATCCACGCGATACGTCCCGGCTGGCTCATCTGGCGCGACGGCGTCCCCGACGGCGAGACCCTGGCCGAGGTGAGCGCCCGCGCGGACGAGGTCGTCGCCTGGGCCCGCGAGGCCGACCGCGACGTCCTCGTCTTCGCCCACGGTCACATCCTGCGCACCATCGGCGCCCGCTGGCTGGGCCTGCCGATCTCCTTCGCCTCCCGCATCCGCCTCAACCCGACGTCCCTGTCGGTCCTGGGCTGGGCCTACGGCGAACCGGCGGTCGAAAGCTGGAACGACGTGGGGCACCTGGCGGGCTGAGCCGTCGCCGAGCGTGGCGCGGCGGCGGCTGCTTCCCTCATCAGGCAACCACGCGCCCCGGTCCTCCCCGCGCGGTCACCGTCCCGTCACCGCGCGCGGTCACTGTCCCGGCTGCGGCCGGCTCACGCCGTACGCGCCGGCCCCGCGTGCCGGTCCAGGAACTCCGACACCCCGGCCGCCCGCCGGTGCGGCAGCAGCACCCGCGCTGTGCCCGCCAGCATCGTCTGCACCCGTGACGACTGCACCTGGTCCAGCAGGTCCAGCACCCGCATCCCCGCGGCGGCCGCCTCGTCCGGGTGGCCGCCGCGGGCGAGGTCGTCCGCCAGTTCCGCGGTGTACAGCGCGATGTTCCGGGTGAAGTGCGGGTCCTGGAGCCGCGCCGCCCGCCCCGCGTGGCGCGCGGCACGCTGCCAGTCGCCCAGGGCCGACCAGCACTGCGCTTCGAGCCCCTCCAGCTCGGCCTCGCCGTAGAAGCTCATCCACTCCGGGTCGGCGTCCGCGGGGCCCCGCGCGAAGAGGGCCTGCGCGCGCGTGAGGGCCTGTTCGCAGCCCGCGCGGTCGGCGAGCCCCGCCCAGCCGCCCGCCTCGCGCAGCGCGAGCAGCGACATCAGCCGGGACGAGCCCAGGGGGCGCGCGATGCGCTGAGCGGCCTGCGCGGCGCGCACCGCCTCCCGGGGGCGCCCGGCGTCCCGCGCGAGGAAGGCCGTGTTGCAGAAGGCGTGCGCCTCCAGCGCGTCGTCACCGGTCATCCGCGCGGTGGCCAGCGCCTCCGCGTAGTGCGACCGCGCGTCGTCGAACCGGCCGGAGTCGTGCGCCAGCCAGCCCACCGAGATGGCGAGCTCACCGGCGCCGGAGTGCAGCCGGTCGGCGGTCGCCTGCCGGGTCGTACCGGCGTCCAGGAGCGCGTACGCGGCGCGCAGCGGGGCCGCCGCGCGCCGGTAGAGGCCGTCGGCGCCGTGCCGGTCGTCGAGCAGCCGGATCCGGCGGACGGCGTCCTCCAGGGCGCTCGCCTCGCTCGCCCCGACGCGGCGGACGGGGCGCTGCGCGGCCCTCGCGTCGAGGGCGAGCCCGATGGGGGCGAGCGAGGCGGCGGCCACGGTGGCGCCACCGCCGGTCATGAATGCGCGACGCAGCACGTCGCTCTCCTCGTAGTCGGTGTGCGGGCCGTACGGGTCGGACAGGTCGTACGGATACTGCGGGTACGGCGGGTCATACGGTTCAAACCCCGCACCCGTCTCACCGGTGGTGTGCGGCCGGATCCGGTCGTGCGCGGGGGTGGTGTCCGCGGCGGCGCGCGCCCCGCGTCCGCGGACGGACGAACGGGGTGCGAACCCCAGGTCGGTGAGCGTGCGGCCGGGGAACATGTGCAGGAACACCCGCTCGTACGCGTAGTTGGGACAGCGGATCTCGCCCGCCTCCACCCGGCCGATGTAGCGCGCGTCACAGCTGACCCGCTCGCCGATCTCCCGCGCGGCCCGGCGTACCGCCGCCGCGAACTCGGCCGGCGATCGCCGCCCGCGCAGCTGCCGGAAGGCGAGGTTCGGCCGCGGCGGCCGACTGGGCTGAGACGAGGTCACCGTTGACGACGCCATGGCCGGGTCCTCTCGTGCGAACCGTCGAACCGTGCCGGAATCCGGGCCGAGTTGACCAAACTGCCCTGTTGCTGGCTTTATCGGTGTCAGGCCCTTGATTTCCGGCGGGCAAGAACGTACCTGCTGTCGCCGGTTCGGCACGCTGTGTTTGGCTACAAAACCGGATATGTCATCCGTCATCTGCCATGAACTGCCATCCTTTGCGGCGGTCTTCCGCCGTTGCCGTTGACGCCGTCGCGCGTTGGACACGACGGACCGGGAGCCGCCCGACTCCCGAACCGCCGGCGCAAGGAGGGGTTCCGTGGTGGAGGCCGGGATGGAGACCAGCCAGAGCACCGACACGTACGCGCAGGCCGCCTGGGACCTGGTGACGGTCCCGGCCCGGCAGGGCCTCGAGGCGGTCGACATCCTGCGGCGCGGCGACGGGGACGGCGTCGGCCCCGTCCTGCACGACGACCACGGCGACACCCTCGGCTTCCTGGTGCCGCCCGGCACCGCGGCGGCCTGGGACGTCCCCGGCAGCACCTGTACGGAGACCGACGGCCGCGGCCTCAGCCTCGTCCCCGCACCGGCCGCCCCCGGCACCCCCGACGGCGACTGCACCTGCTGGCTCCTCCCACCCGGCGAGTCCGACACCGCCACCGACCCCGCCGTCCTGCGCCGGGCGCTGGGGGAGGCGGCCCGGATCATCGCGGCGGCGGACAGCTGCCGCTGACGACCGGGGTGGGCCCGTCGGCCGCCGGGCCGGCCTACGGGCCGTCGACCTCCCGGCCCTGCGGTCTACCGGTCGCCAGGCGGGGGCCCACCGAGCCCGCACTCGTCGCCCTCCCCTGCCTGCTGCGCCGCTCCAGCCCGGTGCCCTGATAATGGCTGGATGGGAAAGTCCAGGAAGGCCCGGCGGGCGGGGGGTGCCGCGGAGGGGGTCGTCGAGGCCGTGGACGGTGGGCTGGCGCAGCTGATACCCGACCGGGACCGGGCGCGGGCCTGGACGCTGCTGATCGACGGGGCGCCGCAGTCGCACGTTGACCTGGACGATCCGGCGTATCTGTCGTTCGAGTACCAGCGGCGGCTCGGCCATGTCATCGACCTCGCCGCCCCGCCCGGCCGGCCCCTGACCGCCGTCCACCTCGGCGGCGGCGCCCTGACCCTGGCGCGCTACGTCGCCGCCACCCGCCCCCGCTCCACCCAGCAGGTCGTCGAGCGGGACGCGCCCCTCGTCCAACTGGTCCGCAGAGAGCTGCCGCTGGCGCCGAACGCGCGCATCCGGGTGCGCTCGACGGACGCGCGGGAAGGGCTCGCCAAGGTCGCGGACGGCTGGGCCGACCTGGTCATCGCCGATGTCTTCAGCGGCGCCCGCACCCCCGCCCACCTCACCTCGACGGAGTTCCTGGACGAGGTCCGCAGGGCGCTGAAGCCCGGCGGTGTCTACGCCGCGAACCTCGCCGACGGCCCGCCCCTCGCCCACCTGCGCGGCCAGATCGCCACCGCCGCGGCCCGGTTCGCCGAGCTGGCGCTGGTCGCCGACCCGGCCGTGCTGCGCGGCAAGCGGTTCGGCAACGCCGTACTCGTCGCCTCCGACCTGCCCCTGCCGGTCGCCGAGCTGACCCGCCGGGCCGCCTCCGACCCGCACCCGGGCCGGGTCGAACACGGCAGGGCGCTCACCGACTTCACCGGCGGCGCCTCCCCCGTCACGGACGCGGCGGCGGTCGCCTCACCCGCGCCCCCGGAGTCCGTCTTCCGCTGACTCCGCCGTCCGCTCCCGCCGCCACAGTGCGCGCCACGCGCGCCACGCCGCGCCACGCGCGCCATGCACTCCGAGCGCGCCACGCGTTCCACGCGCTCGCGGCCGCCTCAGTACGTGCCGATCTCCACGCGCGGCGGGCCGTCGTGCCAGGTGCAGAAGACCGACACCCGCTCGGCGCCCGAACTGAACTCCACCCGGATCCACGTCTGCGTCTTCCACACCTGCATCGACCAGCCCGCCCCCGGTGTCGCCGACACCAGCGTCGCGGAGCTCTCGCCCAGGTCGAACACGGCCCGGCCGCCCTCGGTGGTGTAGCTGCGCACCCGGCCGGACGCGGTCGCGGAGGCCGGCGGGGACGCGCTCGGCCGGGCGGCCGGGGTCCGGGACGGTGCCGGGTCCGGGCGGCGCGTGGCGGCGGGGGCGCTCGTCGGCGGCTGCGGGCGGCGGGTGCTCGCCGAGGTGGGCGGCGGCTCGTCCGGCACGGCGGTGGGCTCGGCCGAGACGACCGGAAGGGCGCGCGGCGGATCGTAGGCAGTTCCCGCCATCACGGTGTGAACGCCCCACCACGACAGGGTGGTCGCCGCGCCGGTGGCGAGCGACCAGGCCAGTACGTGTACGACTCCTCTGAGCATCGCGGGCCATACTGCCCCACGCACGCCACTCCTGTCCGCCCGCTGCCCCCACTCCCGTCCGGCCACTGCGGTCCCAGCCGTCACAGTCACCGCCGTCGCCGGCACGGGGGTTGTCCACAACCCGCCGGTTGTCCACAGGGCCCGGACCCGTGTCGCCCGCATGGCGTACGGTGCGGCGCATGGCAAGTGTGCTCGTGGTCGAGGACGACCAGTTCGTACGCTCCGCGCTCATCCGGCATCTGACCGACGCGGCCCACACCGTGCGCAGTGTCGGCACCGCGCTGGAGGCGCTGCGCGAGGTCGCCCATCACCGTTTCGACGTGGTCGTCCTCGACCTCGGACTGCCCGATCTGGACGGGTCCGAGGCCCTGAAGATGCTGCGCGGCATCACCGACGTCCCCGTCATCATCGCCACCGCCCGGGACGACGAGACGGAGATCGTCCGCCTGCTGAACGCGGGCGCCGACGACTACCTGACCAAGCCGTTCTCCGTGGAGCACCTGTCCGCGCGGATGGCCGCCGTGCTGCGCCGCTCCCGCGCGGGCACGGACCAGGCCCCGGCCTCCCCGGCGCTGCGGGTGGGCGGGCTCACCGTCGACCCACTGCGCCGCCAGGCCGAACTGAACGGCGTACGCCTGGACCTGACCCGCCGTGAGTTCGACCTGCTCGCCTTCCTCGCCGCCCGCCCCGGCGTGGTCGTCCCCCGCCGGCAACTGCTCGCGGAGGTCTGGCAGCAGTCCTACGGCGACGACCAGACCATCGACGTCCATCTGTCCTGGCTGCGCCGCAAGCTGGGCGAGACGGCGGCCCGCCCGCGCTATCTGCACACCCTGCGCGGAGTCGGCGTGAAACTGGAGCCCCCGGCGGCGCGGCCCTCGTCGGCGCCGCCCCCGGCAGGGGAGCCCGCGCGATGAGGTGGGCCCTGGTGAAGGTCGCGCTCGCGGTCACCGCCATGGTCGTCGTGGCCTTCGCCGTGCCGCTCGGGCTCGTCATCAAGGAGATGGCCCGCGACCGCGCCTTCTCCGACGCCGAGCGGGACGCCGCCGAGATCGCCCCCGCCCTGTCCATCACCACCGACCGCGCCCAGCTGGAACGCGTCGTGGCCGCCGCCGGCTCCGCCGCCGGGATGGCCGTGCACATCCCGGCGGCGGACGGCACCGGCCCCGTCGAGATCGGCCGGCAGCGGGCCGCCGACGCGGACATCGCCGCCACCCGGAAGCTGGGCCGTGCCTCCACCGCCGAGGTGCCCGGCGGTTCCGCGCTGCTCCAGCCGGTCGCGCTCAGCTCGGGCCGGTTCGCCGTCGTCGAGGTGTACATCCCGGACACCGCCGTCAGCAAGGGCGTCGGCACCGCCTGGGCGGTGCTCGCCGGGGTCGGCCTGGCCCTGATCGTCGGCTCGGTCGCGGTCGCCGACCGGCTCGGCGTGCGCATGGTGCGGCCCGCGCAGCGCCTGGTCGAGGGGGCGCGCGAGCTGGGCGAGGGCAGGCTGGGCGCCCGCGTGCCGGAGGACGGCCCGACCGAACTGCGGCTGGCGGCCGTCGCGTTCAACTCCATGGCCGACCAGGTCGTGCAGCTCCTCGCCAACGAGCGGGAGCTGGCCGCCGACCTCTCCCACCGGCTGCGCACCCCGCTGACCGTGCTGCGGCTCAACGCCGCCTCGCTCGGCGACGGCCCGGCCGCCGAGCAGACCCGGGCCGCCGTCGCCCAGCTGGAGCGCGAGGTCGACACCATCATCCGCACCGCCCGCGAGGCCAGACCGCAGACCGCCGCACCCGGTCCGGGCGCCGGCTGCGACGCGGCCGAGGTGGTCCGCGAGCGGATGGCGTTCTGGTCGGCGCTCGCCGAGGACGAGGGCCGTACGGTGCGCCTGGCCGGGGTCGACCGGCCGGTGCGCATCCCCGTGGCCCGCGCCGACCTCGCCGCCGCCCTCGACGCGCTGCTCGGCAACGTCTTCCGGCACACCCCCGAGGGCACCGCGTTCGCGGTCGACGTCCACAACGGTGACGACGCGGTGATCGTGCTGGTCTCGGACGCGGGCCCCGGCATAGCCGACCCCGAGGCGGCGATGGCGCGCGGCCGGGGCTCCGGCAGCGACGGCTCGACCGGCCTCGGGCTGGACATCGTGCGCCGGCTCGCGGAGTCCACCGGCGGCGACGTCCGCATCGGCCGCTCGGTGCTCGGCGGCACCGAGGTGCGCGTCTGGATCCAGCTGGACGGCCGGGAGCCGGTGCGCAAAGGCCACCGCGGGGCGGTGCGAAGACGCCGACCGCGCGTCACGGCCGCGACCTTTAACCGGTCCCGATCCCTTCCTTAAGCGCACCCTAAGATCCCGTACTCCGGCCTGGATGAGGAGTTTTGCCCGATTCCGGATCGCTAGCGTGCTGCCGCACCCCGAACCCGAGCAGTGAGGCACCACACGATGAGCACGCACCGGCGCAGGATCAGCGGCAGGAACAAGGCCATCGGCGGTGTCGTCGCGGCGGCCGTGGCGGGCGGCGGCGCGCTCCTGTTCACCGGCACCGCCCAGGCGGCCGGCGTCGGCGCCGCGTACACGCGGACCAGCGACTGGTCCACCGGCTACACCGGGCAGTACGTCGTCACCAGCGGCACCGACCGCGCCAAGACCGACTGGAAGCTCGAGTTCGACCTGCCCGCCGGATCCCGCCTCGGCTCCCTGTGGAACGGCGAGTCCACGGTGAGCGGACAGCACGTCACGGTCGCCCCGCCCGCCTGGGACAAGGACGGCCTGGCACCCGGCGAGACCGTCACCGTGGGCTTCGTCGTCAACGGCACCGGCGACCCCACCGGCTGCCGTGTCGACGGCGCCACCTGTTCCACCGACGACGGCGCCACCCCCGAGCCGACCGGTCGCCCCACCCGCACGCCGGCCCCCACCCAGTCCCCGACCCCCACCACGGCCCCCTCCCAGACGGCGAAGCCGACCCCCACCGCCCCGGCCCCCACCGCCCCCGCGCCCACGCAGAGCACCGGCACCCCCTCCGGCGCGGCCTTCGCCCCGTACGTCGACACCTCCCTGTACCCGGCCTTCGACCTGGCCGCCGCCGTCGAGGCCACCGGAGTGAAGGACTACAACCTCGCCTTCGTCACCGACGGCGGCGGCTGCACCCCCAAGTGGGGCGGCGTAACCGACCTGGCGAGCGACGCGGTCGCCGGGCAGATCGGCGCCCTGCGCGCCAAGGGCGGCGACGTCCGGGTCTCCTTCGGCGGCGCGGCCGGCAGCGAACTGGCCACCGCCTGCTCCTCCGCGGACGCGCTGGCCGCGGCCTACGGCAAGGTGGTCGACGCCTACCGGCTCACCAAGGTCGACTTCGACGTCGAGGGCGGCGCGCTGCCGAACGCCGCGGCCAACACCCGCCGCGCCCAGGCCATCGCCGCGCTCCAGCAGCGCCACCCCGGCCTGGACGTCTCCTTCACCCTCCCGGTCATGCCCGAAGGCCTCACCCAGGACGGCGTCAGCCTCCTCGCCGACGCAAAGCGGAACGGCGTGCGGATCAGCACGGTCAACATCATGGCCATGGACTACGGCCCGGCCTACAGCGGCGACATGGGCACCTACGCCGAGCAGGCCGCCACCGCCACCCAGGCCCAGCTCAAGAGCGTCCTCGGACTCTCCGACAGCGCCGCCTGGAAGACGGTCGCCGTCACCCCGATGATCGGTGTCAACGATGTGACCACCGAGGTCTTCACGGTCGACGACGCAACCCAGCTGGTGAACTTCGCCAAGGCCAAGGGCCTCGGCTGGCTGTCCATGTGGTCCGGCACCCGCGACAAGCAGTGCCCCGGCGGGGCGCAGAACCACGCCGACGCCACGTGCAGCTCCGTCCTCCAGGAGAAGTACGCCTTCACGAAGGCCTTCGCCGCCTACAAGTGACCCCCCGCAGGAAAAGCGCGGGGCGCGACACCCCCACAGTGTCGCGCCCCGCTCCCCTTTCCCCAGGGCCGGGCGGCCCAGGCCGGGCGGCCGAGGCCAGGCGCCGAGGTCAGGCGGCCAGGGCCGGGCGGCCGAGGTCAGGCGCCCGGCCGTCACGCAGCCGGTGTCGGACAGCCGCCGTCAGGCCACTTCCTCCACCTCAGGCGGCAGCGCCCCGGACCGCGCCACCTGCCCGTACCACAGCGCGCTCGACTTCGGCGTCCGCTCCAGCGTCGCGTAGTCCACGTACACCGCGCCGAACCGCTTGCCGTAGCCGTACGCCCACTCGAAGTTGTCCATCAGGGACCACAGGTAGTACCCGCGCACGTCCGCGCCGTCCGTGATCGCCCGGCGCACGGCCGCGAGGTGGCCGCGCAGATAGGCGATCCGCTCCGGGTCGTGGACGCGGCCCTCGGCGTCGGGCTTGTCGTCGTAGGCCGCCCCGTTCTCGGTGACGTACAGCGGCAGGCCCGGGGCCTCCCGGGTGTAGCGCATGATCAGCTCGTGCAGGCCGGTCGGGTCGATCGTCCAGCCCATCTCCGTGCGCTCGCCCGGCGTCTGGTGGAACGCCACGTCCTCCGCGGCCGGCCACGGCGAGTGCTCGCTCGCCCCGTGCCCGTCGGCCCGCGGGCCGCCCGCCGACGGGTCCGCCGCCGACACCAGGGTCGGCGTGTAGTAGTTGAGGCCCAGCGCGTCCAGCGGCTGGTTGATGAGCGCCAGATCGCCGTCCTGCACGAACGACCAGTCGGTGAGCGAGGACGTCGCCTCGAACAGGCCCCGCGGGTAGGCGCCGTGCAGGATCGGGCCGTGGAAGATGCCGTTGGCCAGGTCGTCGATCTTCTGCCGGGCCGCCAGGTCCGCCGGGTCCTGCGACACCGCGCGGACCACCGACGAGTTGAGCGAGATCGCGACCGTGTTGCGGGCCGGTATCACCGACCGCAGCGCCTTCGCGCCCAGGCCGTGCGCCAGGTTGAGGTGGTGCGCGGCGCGCAGGGTCGCCGCCGGCTCGGTACGGCCCGGCGCGTGCACGCCGGAGCCGTAGCCCAGGAAGGCGCTGCACCAGGGCTCGTTCAGGGTGATCCACTGCTCCACGCGGTCGCCCAGCGCCTCGCCGACGATCTGCGCGTACTCCGCGAAGCGGTACGCCGTGTCGCGCTCGGGCCAGCCGCCCGCGTCCTCCAGCTCCTGCGGCAGGTCCCAGTGGTAGAGGGTGACGGCCGGCTTGATGCCGTGCGCGAGCAGCTCGTCGACCAGGCGGCGGTAGAAGTCCAGGCCCACCTGGACGGCCGGGCCGCGGCCGGTGGGCTGTACCCGGGACCACGAGATGGAGAACCGGTAGGCGGTCAGGCCCAGCTCCGCCATCAGGGCCACGTCCTCGCGGAAGCGGTGGTAGTGGTCGACGGCGATGTCACCGTGATCCCCGCCGGCCGTCTTGCCCGGCGTATGGCTGAAGGTGTCCCAGATCGACGGCGTCCGGCCGCCCTCGCGGACCGCGCCCTCGATCTGGTACGCGGAGGTGGCCGCGCCCCAGAGGAAGGCCGGGGGGAAGGAGTCGGGGGTGGCCGGGGTCGCCGGGGTCACCGGATTCACGGGCTCAGGCATGGAAGCGCTCCCATTGGGGTCGTGGAGACCGATGGAGGACAGGAAGGAAAGGGGGGTGGCGAAGCGGCGGGGGAGGACAGGGGGCCGAGGCGGCGGTGACCCGGCCCCCGAGGAGATGCGCACGCGCGCGGATGCCGCGTCAGCCCTTGACCGCGCCCTGCATGATGCCGCCCACGATCTGCTTGCCGAAGATCGCGAAGACCAGCAGCAGGGGCAGCGTGCCGAGCAGCGCACCCGCCATGATCAGGGACTGGTCGGGGGTGTAGCCGCGGCCCAGGCCCGCCACGGCGACCTGCACCGTGGGGTTGCCGGTCTGGGTCAGCACCAGGAACGGCCACAGGAAGTCGTTCCAGGTCTGCACGAACATCAGCATGCCCAGCACGGCCATCGCGGGCCGCGCCGCCGGGAACACCACGTGCCACACCACGCGCCAGCTGCTCGCGCCGTCCATCCGGGCGGCCTCGATGATCTCGTCCGGCAGCGCCTGGATCAGGTACTGCCGCATGAAGAACACACCGAACGCGCTGACGAGCGACGGGAAGATCACCGCCTGGAGCTGGTCGGTCCAGTCCAGCTTGGCGACCATCATGTACAGCGGGATCACGCTGAGCTGCGGCGGCACCATCATCGTGCCGATCACGATCAGCATCATCGCGTTGCGGCCCTTGAACCGCAGCTTGGCGAAGGCGAACCCGGCGATCGTCGACAGGAAGACGATGGTGGCCGCCGAGATGCCCGCCACGATGGTGGTGTTGAGGAACGCCTCGCCCAGGTTGGCGTCGGTCCAGGCCAGTTCGAGGTTGTCGAACAGGTTGGCGCCGAACCAGAACGGCGGCGGCGTCTGGGCCAGCCGGTTGTTGTCACGCGAGGCGGCGATCGCCGTCCACACCAGCGGGAACAGCGAGCCGATGGTGAACAGGGCGAGGACCACGTAGGCGACCGGGCCGGCGTGCAGCTGCCCGCCCGCCCGCGCGGACCGGGGCCGGCGCGAGCGTGCGGGCGCCTGGTCGGTCCGGTCCGGATCCGGGGGAGTCAAGGTCGTCGTCGTCACGGCCGGTTCTCCTAACTACTGGCGCGCAGCCGGCGCGAGATGACGTAGTTGACGATCCCGATCAGGATGAGGATCAGGAACATCGTCCAGGCGATGGCGGAGGCCCGGCCCAGGTGCTGGTTCACCCAGCCCTGCTCGTACAGGTACAGGCCGAGCGTCTGGAACTGGTGCTGGGATCCGCCCGAGGCGCCCTTGTTCGCGTCGAACAGCAGCGGCTCGCCGAACAGCTGCGAGGCGCCGATCGTGGAGACGACACAGGTGAACAGGATCGTCGGCCGCAGCGAGGGCAGCGTGACGTGGAAGAACTGCTGCCAGCGGTTGGCGCCGTCCAGTGCCGCCGACTCGTACAGGTCCTGCGGGATCGCCTGCATCGCCGCGAGATAGATCAGCGCGTTGTAGCCCGTCCAGCGCCAGATCACGATCGTCGACACGGCGACCTGGGAGGCCCAGGTCTCGTTCTGCCAGTCGATGTTGTCGACGCCGACCAGGCCCAGCGCCCAGTTGATCATGCCGTAGTCGCGGCCGAAGAGCAGCACGAAGACCAGCGAGGCGGCGGCGATCGAGGTCGCGTACGGCGCGAGCATCGCGACGCGGTAGAAGGTCGAGGCGCGCAGCTTGTAGTTGAGGATGTGGGCCAGGCCCATCGCCATCAGCAGCTGCGGGACGGTCGAGATGATCCCGATCGTCAGGGTGTTCTGCGCCGCGTTCCAGAAGAACTCGTCGTCGAAGATCCGGGTGTAGTTGCGCAGGCCCACCCAGTCCATGTCGGTGGGCGCGGTCAGTTCCACCTTGTGCAGCGAGGCCCAGCCCGTGTAGATCAGCGGGAACAGGCCGAACGCCACGAACAGCAGGAAGAACGGCGAGACGAACGCGTACGGGCTCCAGCGCACGTCCCGCTGCCAGCGGCGGGACAGCCGGGCCCGTCGGCGCCGCTCCTTGTCGGCGGCGGCGGGATCGCCGGGCGGGCGGCCCGGGGCCGCGCCCCCCTCCTTGGAGGGGGCCGCGGCGGCTGTGTCGTGCCCAGTGGTCATACGGGTCACTGGTCCAGGTTGTTGTCGATGGTCTTCACGGCGTTCTCCCAGGCCTCCTCGGGCGACTTGCCCTGGGCGACCAGGATGACGCCGTTGTCGGTGAGGCCCTGCTGGATGATCTGGTCCTTCGGGCCGATCACTTGGACCGGGGCGTTCTTGGCGGCCTGGGCGAAGATCTCGCCGATCGGGGCGTCACCGGTCATGTCGTTCTTGGCGCCGGTGACCTCCGGCATGGTGTACGCGGCCGGGGTGCTCGGGAAGCTGCCCTGCACCTTGAACAGCTTGGCCTGCTGCTCGGGGGCGGTCAGCCAGGCGGCCAGCTTGGCGGCCTCCTCGGCGTTCTTGCCGGACTTCGGCACGGCGAGGAAGGAGCCGCCCCAGTTGCCGGACTTGGGCGCCTGGGCGACGTCCCACTTGCCCTTCGCCTCGGGCTTCGACTTGCCCTTGATGTAGCCGAGCATCCACGGCGGGCAGGACATCGCGGCGAACTTGCTGTTGGCGATCGTGGTGTCCCAGGCGGGCTGGAACTGGGTCTGGTTGCCGACCAGACCGTCCTCGGCGGCCTCGGCGGTCAGGTCGAAGGCGGCCTTCACGGCCGGGTTCTGCTTGTAGACGACCTTGCCGGAGGAGTCGTAGAACCGCTCGGTCTCGCTGCTGAGGATGGCGTTGATCAGACCGCCGGGGGAGTCCATGAAGGTGGTGCCCTTGGGCGCCTTCTTCTGGTAGTCACGGCCGACGTCGACGAACTTCTTCCAGTCGCCCGCCCACAGCTTGGCGACCTCCTCGCGGTCGGTGGGCAGGCCGGCCTGCTCGAAGAGGTCCTTGCGGTAACAGACGGCCATCGGGCCGACGTCGGTGCCGAGACCCACCGTCTGGCCGTCCGGGGTGGTGGCCTGCTGCCACTTCCACTCCAGGTAGTCGCTCTTCTTGCCGTACTTCGACAGGTCGAGCAGCTTGTCGGACTGGGTGGAGACGATCTCGGCGATGTTGCCGACCTCGACGCCCTGGATGTCCATCAGACCGCTGTTGGTGGTCAGGTGGTTGATGAGCGCGGGGTAGTAGTTCTCGTTGCGCTCGACGACGTTCTCCTTGATGACGACGTCGGGGTTGAGCTTCATGTACTCGTCGTAGAGCCCGGCCTCCTTGAAGCCGAACGTGCCGAAGAGTCCCAGGGTGATGGTGGTCTTGCCGGCGGCGTCCCCGTCGCCGGACGGGGACTCGTTCTTGCCGTCGTCGGCACAGCCGGCCAGCAGCCCGGTGCCCAGCGACGCGACGGCCGCGAGGACGACCGCCTTGCGGCGGATTCGGGTAGATGCTCGCATTGGGTCCTCCTGTTGCCCTGACGTGCCGACCCCCCGGCCAGAATTGCTTGGTTGTCCCGTGGTGCAGAGTGTTGCGCGATGGTACGTGGGTCTTGCCTGATTGCTGTATGACGCTGCGGCTCGGGCGGGGAACGTGCGGGATGTGTATGTGCCAGGTAGTGTGGGAGCGCTCCCATCGGTGATGTGTTGAAGGTTCGTGGCTACGAGCGGGGGTGTCAAGGGACCGGACGCGGAGAGATGCGTTCAGTTATCGGCCTGTTAACTGGAATCCGTCGGTCGGGTCGCCCGCGCTCCCCCCGGGGCCAGAAGCCCGAACCACTGTTACATTCCAGGCCAACGGGTGTACGAGGGAGGGCGAAGCCCATGGCAAGCCACGGAGCGCGCGGTCGCAGCGGCGGGCGGCCGACCCTGGAGGAGGTCGCGGCACGCGCCGGAGTCGGCCGCGGCACGGTCTCCCGGGTCATCAACGGCTCTCCCCGGGTCAGCGACGCGACCCGCGCGGCGGTGGAGGCGGCGGTCGCCGAACTCGGCTACGTCCCCAACACGGCCGCCCGCGCCCTCGCCGCCAACCGCACCGACGCCATCGCGCTCGTCGTCCCCGAGCCGGAGACCCGCTTCTTCGCGGAACCGTACTTCTCGGACATGCTGCGCGGTGTCGGCGCGGAACTCTCCGACACCGAGATGCAGCTGCTGCTGATCTTCGCGGGCAGCGACCGCGAGCGCCGCCGGCTCGCCCAGTACCTCGCCGCCCACCGCGTCGACGGCGTCCTCCTCGTCTCGGTCCACGCCGACGACCCGCTGCCCGACCTCCTGGCGCAGCTGGAGATCCCCGCGGTGATCAGCGGCCCCCGCTCCGCGGCGGAGACCCTGACCTCGGTCGACTCAGACAACTACGGCGGCGCCCGCTCCGCCGTCGAGCACCTGCTGTCCCGCGGCCGCGCCCGCATCGCCCACATCACCGGCCGCCTCGACGTCTACGGCGCCCAGCGCCGCGTCGACGGCTACCGCGACGCCCTCACCGACGCCGGCCACGAGGTGGACGAGAGCCTGATCGAACCCGGCGACTTCACGGAGGAAGGCGGCCGGCGCGCGATGGCCGAGCTCCTCTCCCGCCACCCCGACCTGGACGCCGTCTTCGCGGCCTCCGACGTCACCGCGGCGGGCGCCCGCCACGCCCTGCGCGAGGCCGGCCGCCACATCCCCGACGACGTCGCCCTCGTCGGCTACGACGACTCCGCCATCGCCCGCCACATGGACCCGCCCCTCACCAGCGTCCGCCAGCCCATCCAGGAGATGGGCCGCCGCATGATCGGCCTCCTCCTCGACGAGATCGCGGACCGCAGGCCGGCGGTGTCCCGGGGGCTGGAGCGGCGACAGGTGGTGCTGGCGACGGAACTGGTGGAGCGGGCTTCTTCCTGACAGCGGCCCTCGCGTCCGGATCAGCCCGTGAGGGAAAAGAAGATCGTGTCCGGGTGTACCCATCGATCTTCGCCGTCGCGTACTCCCACTCGGAGTGCTCGAACTCCAACTTCTCGATCAGCTCCCGCAGGTCGTACCGGAAGCTCCGCTCCACCCGGTCGAGCACCGCGCGACAGGCGCCGGCGGCCGGCTTGGCCTTGGCGAGCGGGAACAGGCCGCGTAGGAGGCGTCCGAGTCGGCCCGCCCTGCCACGAGATGGTCCTCCAGCGCGCCGGGTATGGACAGCCCCCAGTCGACCCCCTGACGGTCAAGATCCTCCTGACTCCTGCACGCCCGCTCCCGCATCATGCCCAGCACACGCTCCTGCTCGGCGGTGAGGTTCCCTGCGGCGCCGAGAAAGGAGAGGACGTCGGCCTTGTCGGCGGTGTTGTAGGAGATGATCCCACTCGTGATCGCCATCCTGTCAGCGGCCACTGACAGTCCGGGTAGCCCGCTGGGGACGCGTCACCGACTACGCGGGTGACGCGGTGTGGTGGTCGCTGATGACGTTCGAGCGATCGAGGCGCTGCAGTGAGTCCGGCGCCCAGGGGCCGGAAACGCGATCAGCCGGTGACCTTCTTCCGAAGGTCACCGGCTGATCGTTCAGGGTGAGTGACGGGACTCGAACCCGCGGCATCCTGGACCACAACCAGGTGCTCTACCAGCTGAGCTACACCCACCATGACCGGCGGTTGACGTTGTCGTTTCCCCGACCGGCCGAGAAAAAGTGTACAGGGTCCGAAGGGGTGCTCGCGCACACATTCCGCGGCGCCCCTCCCACGGGCCTCGTCAGCCCTGCTGAGCAGGGAGGACGTGCTTGGCGGCGATCGTCTTCGCGGTGTCCGAGTCGGGTCCGGGCTGGGGGACGAAGATCGCCTCGCGGTAGTAGCGCAGCTCGGCGATGGACTCGCGGATGTCGGCGAGGGCGCGGTGGTTGCCGTTCTTCTCCGGACTGTTGAAGTAGGCCCGGGGGTACCAGCGGCGCGCCAGCTCCTTGATCGACGAGACGTCGACGATCCGGTAGTGGAGGTAGTCCTCCAGGGTCGGCATGTCCCGCAGGAGGAAGCCGCGGTCCGTGCCGACCGAGTTGCCGCACAGCGGGGCCTTGCCCGGTTCCTTGACGTGCTCGCGGATGTACGCGAGGACCTGCTCCTCGGCGTCCGCCAGCGTCGTACCGTTCGGGAGCTCCGCGAGCAGCCCGGACGCGGTGTGCATCTCCCGCACCACCTCCGGCATCGTCTCCAGCGCCCGCTCCGGCGGACGGATGACGATGTCCACACCCTCGCCGAGCACGTTCAGCTCCGAGTCGGTGACGAGGGCGGCCACCTCGATGAGCGCGTCGTCGGACAGCGAGAGGCCGGTCATCTCGCAGTCGATCCACACCATGCGATCGTTCATGCGTCCACATTACGGCCGACCGCCGGCGCCGGATCCCCCGCCTCGGGCGCGGCAGCGACCCTGAGACGCCGAAGGGCCACGAGGAGTACCTCGTGGCCCCGCGGTGCGGTCACACGGTCACGTTCCGCTGCGCTGGCCCGGCAGGCCGACGCGGGACGGCACATACGCGTCGCGGTGGTCCGCCGGCATCGACGCGGAGGAGCCCACCGCGCTCGCGGCCGCCGTGCGGCGCGCCTGGAGCGGGACCGGGTGGTCCTGGTGGTGGTGGGCGGCGGCGTGCCCGGACTGGCCGGCGCCGCCCGGACCCTGCTGACCGGCGCCCATGCCCAGACCGGACGAGTTCTGCGCCGGCGTGGTCTCCGGGTCCGTCTGCTTCTCGCCCTGCGGCCGGCGCGCCCGGTACGCGGCGCGGTACGCCGCCGGGGACGAGCCGAGCTGACGGCGGAAGTGGCCGCGCAGCGCGACGGGGGAGCGGAAGCCGCAGCGGCCCGCCACCTCGTCCACCGAGTAGTCCGACGTCTCCAGCAGGCGTTGCGCCTGGAGCACCCGCTGGGTGATCAGCCACTGGAGCGGGGCGCTCCCCGTCAGCGACCGGAACCGGCGGTCGAAGGTGCGCCGGCTCATGTACGCGCGGGCCGCCAGCGTCTCCACGTCGAACTGCTCGTGGAGGTGTTCCAGCGCCCAGGCGACGACCTCGGCGAGCGGGTCGGCGCCGATCTCCTCCGGTAAAGAGCGGTCCAGGTAGCGTTCCTGGCCTCCGCTCCGGCGCGGCGGCACCACCAGACGGCGGGCCAGGGCCCCGGCCGCCTCGTTGCCGTGGTCGGTCCGCACGATGTGCAGACACAGATCGATGCCGGCCGCGGTGCCCGCCGACGTCAGGACGTCTCCGTCGTCGACGAAGAGTTCGCGCGGATCCACGTGCACCGACGGATAGCGCTTGGCCAGCGTCGGCGCGTACATCCAGTGTGTGGTCGCGGGACGGCCGTCCAGCAGGCCTGCCGCGGCGAGGACGAAGGCGCCGGTGCACAGCCCGACGATGCGGGCGCCTTCCTCGTGCGCCCGGCGCAGTGCGTCGAGCGCTTCCTCCGGCGGCGGCGAGGTGATCGACCGCCAGGCCGGCACGACGACCGTGCCCGCCCGCGATATCGCCTCCAGGCCATGCGGTGCGGTGAGTTCCAGTCCCCCCGTGGTCCGCAGCGGACCTTCCTCGCCGGCGCAGACCAGCAGGCGGTAGCGCGGCACGCCGGCGTCCTGGCGGTCGATCCCGAACACCGACAGCGGTATGGAACTCTCGAAGATGGGGCCGCCGCTGAACAGCAGCACCGCGACGATCTCCTTGCGGCGTCGCCCGGAGAGCTTCCGGGCCGCGGCGTCCGGCGCGGCAGTGGAGTCGTGGCTCATCCTGCTAAGCCCCCCTCGGTGGTCGCGGCTCCTCGGTTGTGTCGCTCCTGCACGTTTCCCCTCGGTCCTGCACGAGTCCCCCGCCGTAAGACAGTCAAGATCGAAATCGAATCTACTGCGTCACGCCGTGCCGGGGTGGCCAGTTCGGCACCAGGCACATTGTCGACTTGGCAACTTGGCGTAAAGCATTCGATCACGAAGCGTTGCACTCGCGGGCCGTGCAGGGAAGTGCGCCTCGTCGCAGTGGCCAAAGCGCGTAGGGTGCGCGCGGCACCGGAGACCCTTTCCGTGCAGGTCAAACGGGGCGTGGGGGGTGCTCGGGACGGGGGATGCACGACATCCAGAAGTTGGCTGAAAAGATACGGGCGCGTGCGCGGAAACCGGTCAGCCGCCCGGTGTATTTCCGCGCCCGCCGGGCCGTCCGCCGCGGTGCGCCCCGGCGCCCGTCCGGTGGTGCCGGCCGCGGTGCGGAGCGGGGTCCTCCGTGAGTGGCCGGGCCGCGCGCCGCTCCGCGTGGCGCAACAGCAGCCGGCAGGCGGCGGTGACGGCGGCGAGACCGAGCGCGGTGCCCGCCGCGCCGGCGAGCGACGTGCCGTACCAGAGGAGCACCACCGGGACGAGGGCACAGCTGAACACCGCCCAGCGGACGACGTCGGTCACGCTGTCCGGCCCGGACTGTGAGGACATGTGGTGTGCTCCCTTGCCGCTCCCCGGACGGTGCGCGGGGATGGTTCACGGTGATCAACGGCCGGTTGGCCGGCCGGTCACCTGGCCGTGGCCTGAATCTCGCGCAAACCGCCTGTACGGGGCAGCAACCATTGCGTTACGGGCGCACCCTCGTGCATGCTCCGGTGAACCGCCCACGGACGGTGCGCGGGATCTGGGCTAAGGAGGCGTGCCGCCGTACCCTTGGGGGTATGGGGTTGGGAAGATGATTCCCGGACACAGCTCCGCCGCACATTGCCGTCGCCCAGTGTGTCGTCCCACCCATAAAGGATCACAACGCCGAGACAGCCATGGCCGGTCACGAATTCTTCGAACCCGCGGACCGCAAGCGGCCCGTCGCCGATCCCACGGCGGCCGAGCCCCTGGCGGCGGAAGAGGCGCGCCACGCGTGCGACCCCGCCTTCAAGCACGGCGTCGTCGTCGGCTTCGACGGCTCCACGTCCAGTGAGCGCGCCCTGGCGTACGCGATCGGCATGGCCCAGCGTTCCCGGTCCGGCCTGATCATCGTCCATGTGGCCAACCGGCTGCCGACCACGGTGTGGGCGGGCTGCGAGCCGCCCGTCTTCGTCGATGTCCCCGACCACCGCACCGAGGTGCTGGGTCTGGAGCTGGCCTGCGCGGACTATCTCGCCGAGGTGCCCTGGATCCTGGTCGAGCGCGGCGGCGACATCTGTCACGAACTGGAAGAAGTCGGGCGGGAGTACGAGGCGGACGCGATCGTCGTCGGCTCCACGCACGGCATCGTCGGCCGGATCTTCGGCTCGGTCGCCGGACGGCTGGCCAAGCGGGCGAAGCGCCCCGTCGTCGTGATCCCGTAACTCCCCCTTCGTCCCGGGCGAGATGAGCACGGGAAATCCCAACTCCCTTGGTGCGCCGGAAGAATTCGCTTACTCGTGGATGTGTTTGTGCTCTTGTGAAGGGCATATACCGGTCACCGCACCACCGCACATGCGCGAAGGGAGCCCGCCGTGGGCGACGACGTCTCCGCGGGGAGCACCACCACCCTCGCCGGCCGACTCGCTCTTCGACGGGGCTGCCTCGGCGTGCGGCGGGCCGGAGTGTGACGGCTGCCGGCCGGCCGCGCCGGCCGGGGTGTCGGTGCCCCGGCGCGCAGGGAACGGACCCCCCGTGTCTGGGGCGACACGGGGGGTCCGTTGTCGTGCGTGGGCCGCTGCGGAGCGGTGGGGGCTGGTCGCGCCCGCGCGGCGGAGCCGCATATCGGTACAGCCCCGCGCCCCTGGAGGGCGCTCTACTCCACCGTCACCGACTTGGCCAGGTTCCTCGGCTTGTCGATGTCGCGGCCCAGGGACAAGGCCGTGTGGTAGGCGAGGAGTTGGAGGGGGATGCCCATGAGGATCGGGTCGAGTTCGTCCTCGTTCTTGGGGACGATGATGGTCTGGTCGGCCTTCTCCTGCTCCTGGTGGGCGACCGCGAGGATCTTGCCGCTGCGTGCCTTGATCTCCTCCATGGCGGCGCGGTTCTTCTCCAGCAGGTCGTCGTCGGGGACGATCGCGACCGTGGGGAGGGCCGGCTCGATCAGGGCCAGCGGGCCGTGCTTCAGCTCGGAGGCCGGGTAGGCCTCGGCGTGGATGTAGGAGACCTCCTTGAGCTTCAGGGAGGCCTCGCGGGCGACCGGGTAGCCCCGGACGCGGCCGATGAAGAGCATCGAGCGGGCGTCGGCGTAGGCCTTGGCCAGCTTCTCGATCTCCGCCTCCTGCTGCATGATCTCGGCGATCTGGCCGGGCAGCTTGCGCAGGCCCTCGATGATCCGCTTGCCGTCGCGCACGGAGAGGTCGCGGGTGCGGCCGAGGTGCAGGGCGAGCAGGGCGAAGGCGACGCAGGTGTTGGTGAAGCACTTGGTGGAGACCACGCAGACCTCGGGGCCCGCGTGCACGTAGATGCCGCCGTCGGCCTCGCGGGCGATGGCGGAGCCCACCACGTTCACGATGCCCAGCACCCGGGCGCCCTTGCGCTTCAGCTCCTGGACGGCGGCGAGGACGTCGTACGTCTCACCGGACTGGGAGACGGCGATGTACAGGGTGTCCGGGTCGACGACCGCGTTGCGGTAGCGGAACTCGGAGGCCGGCTCGGCGTCCGCGGGGATGCGGGCCAGCTCCTCGATCATCTGGGCGCCGATCATGCCCGCGTGGTACGAGGTGCCGCAGCCGAGGATCTTCACCCGGCGGATCCGGCGGGCCTCGCGGGCGTCCAGGTTGAGGCCGCCGAGGTGCACGGTGGAGAAGCGGTCGTCGATCCGGCCGCGCAGCACGCGGTCCACGGCCTCGGCCTGCTCGTGGATCTCCTTGTGCATGTAGGTGTCGTGGCCGCCCATGTCGTAGGAGGCGGCCTCCCACTCCACGGTGGTCGGCTCGGCCGTGGTCCGGGTGCCCTCCGTGGTGTACGTACGGAAGTCGTCGGCCTTCAGCGTGGCCATCTCGCCGTCGTCCAGGGTCACTATCTGCCGCGTGTGGGTGACCAGGGCGGCGATGTCCGAGGCGACGAACATCTCCTTCTCGCCGATGCCGAGGACGACCGGCGAGCCGTTGCGGGCGACGACGATGCGGTCCGGGAAGTCGGCGTGCAGGACGGCGATGCCGTAGGTGCCCTCGATGAGGCGCAGGGTCTCGCGGACCTTGTCCTCCAGCTTCTCGGCCTGCGAGCGGGCGATCAGGTGGACGAGGACCTCGGTGTCGGTCTCGGAGAGGAACTCGACGCCGTCCGCCTCCAGCTTGCGGCGCAGGTCGGAGGCGTTGTCGATGATGCCGTTGTGGACGACGGCGACCTTGCCCCCGGCGTCCAGGTGCGGGTGGGCGTTCACGTCGGAGGGGGCGCCGTGGGTGGCCCAGCGGGTGTGGGCGATGCCCGTGGTGCCCTTGAAGCGGGCCGGGACCTTGGCCTCCAGGTCGCGTACGCGGCCCTTGGCCTTGACCATCTTCAGGCCGGCGGCCTTGGGGGAGGTCACGACGATGCCGGCCGAGTCATAGCCCCGGTACTCCAGGCGCTGGAGGCCTTCGAGGAGCAGGGGTGCCACGTCCCGCTTGCCGATGTATCCGACGATTCCGCACATATATGGGTATTCCTAGCCGTTTCTAGCCGTAGACGATCCGCCGCAGCTGCCTGAGCGTCAGCTCCGGCGGGGCTACCGCGCGGTATTTGAGGTCCGCCCCGATCCGCTCGAAGATCGTCGCGTTGACCAGGCCCTGGGCCTGGAGCTCGCGGTGGCGGCGACGGACGTACTCCTCGGTCGTCTCGTCGAAGAAGGCGAGCACGTCCTGGACCACGCGCAGCGCCTCGCCCCGGCTGAGGGGCGTGGACCGCGTCAGATGATCAACCAGTTCGTCGTGCACCCGGTAGATCCTGGAGTAAGGGGAGGGGTTTTGCAAGAATCCTGCCCGATTCCGGGCAGGGCTCAGGGGTGGGTGCGGTGGCGCCTGTGGTGCGGCTCACTGCATGCGCTTGAGCACCGCCTGCTTGGCCATCGTGAACTCGTCGTCCGTGAGCACCCCGGAGCGGTGCAGCTCGCCCAGTTCGCGCAGGCGGCGCAGCAGGGCGTCGTGGTCGTCCTCGGCCGGGACGGGCCGCGGGCCGGGGAGCGCGGCGACGTCGGCGGACTCGGGCGCGGACAGGGCGGCGGGCGCCGACGGGTGCGGCAGGCGGGCCTGGACGGCCGCCGCGACCAGGGCCATCAGCGGGTCCTTCTTGAAGCCCCACAGCTCGACCGCGTTCGGGTCGTACTTGGGCGGCTGCTTGGTGGGGGCGTTGCGCACGGTGAAGCGCAGGTAGCCGTTCTCCAGCCCGGCCGCCGGCTGCCACTCCACGGCCAGGATGTCCTCGACCGGCAGCACCCGGGTGCCGGCGGCGGCCTTCGCGTCCTCCGTCTTCCAGTTCCACTCCAGCCGGACCCGCTCGCCGTCGAAGCTCGCCGTGCCGTCCCCGGCGGCGGCGGACAGCGGCACGGCCGGGCCCGGCAGCAGATACCCGGTGACCGGGCCGGCCGGCACCTGGTCCAGCAGCAGGGCGTTGCGCACCTCCTCGGCGAAGTACTCGGCCACGCCGTACCGGTCCGGCTCGACGACCAGCTGATAGGGGTCGTGAGGCTCGGCCAGACGGCCGCCCGTCGCCTGCAGCAGGGGGTCGGCGCCGTCGCGCAGCCGCAGCCGCAGCCGTCCCGACTTCCGGCCCTGCTCGAAGGAGATGCCCGCCAGGGCGCGGAGCGGGACGACGAGTTCACCGAGGGTCCGGCGCAGCAGGCCGACGTTCTTGTCCCGCCCGGGAGTCAGCCGCAGGGCGTCGCCGTCGAAGACCCAAGTCCCGTCCTTCTGAAGGATTTCCGCCATGGGGGGATTGTTTCACCGGTTCCGCCCGGAGGGTTCTGCCGGAGACGGGCCTGCGGGAGAGTGGTCTATACCCATTCCGACGAAGGGAGCGCGTGTGAGACGGCACAGACTGCACCTTCCCGGTTCCCTGCACCTTCTCGGTTCCCTGCTCCTGGTCGCGGCGACCGGCCTCTTCACCTCCGGCGCGGCCCCGGCGCCCGCACCGGTCGAGCCCAGGCCGCTCGCCCAGGTGATCCCGGCCCCCGCCTCGGTCACCGAGGCCGGACCCCCGTACCGCATCACCGGCACCACCGGCATCCGTGTCGGCGACTCCCCTGCGGCCCGCGCGGCCGGCGAGTACCTCGCGGACCTGCTGCGGCCCGCCACCGGCTACCCGCTGCCCGTCACCCGCCACGGCGCCGGCGGCATCCGGCTGCGCCTCGCCCACGACGGCCCCTACGGCGCCGAGGGATACCGCCTCGACAGCGGACCCGCCGGCATCACCCTCACCGCCGCCCGGCCCGCCGGGCTCTTCCACGGCGTGCAGACCCTGCGCCAGCTGCTGCCCGCCGCCGTCGAGGAGGACACCGTCCAGCCCGGCCCCTGGCCGGTCGCGGGCGGCACCATCCGCGACACCCCGCGCTACCCCTGGCGCGGCGCCATGCTCGACGTAGCCCGCCACTTCTTCACCGTCGACGAAGTCAAGCGGTACGTCGACCGGCTGGCGCTGTACAAGTTCAACAAGCTGCACCTGCACCTCAGCGACGACCAGGGCTGGCGCATCGCCGTCGACTCCTGGCCGCGCCTCGCCGAGTACGGCGGCTCCACCGAGGTCGGCGGCGGACCCGGCGGCCACTACACCAAGGAGCAGTACCGGGAGATCGTGCGCTACGCCGCCGCCCGCCATCTGGAGGTCGTACCGGAGATCGACATGCCCGGCCACACCCACGCGGCCCTCGCCTCGTACGCCGAGCTGAACTGCGACGGCGTTGCGCCCCCGCTCTACACCGGCACCGCCGTGGGCTTCAGCTCGCTGTGCGTGCCCAAGGAGGTGACGTACGACTTCGTGGACGACGTGATCCGGGAGCTGGCCGCCCTCACCCCCGGCCGGTACCTGCACATCGGCGGTGACGAGGCGCATTCCACCAGCCACGCCGACTACGCGCGCTTCATGGAGCGGGTGCAGCCGGTCGTCGCGCGGTACGGCAAGACCGTCGTCGGCTGGCACCAGCTGACCGGCGCGAGTCCGGCCCGGGGCGCGCTCGCCCAGTACTGGGGCCTGGACCGCACCAGCGACGAGGAGAAGGCCGAGGTGGCGAAGGCGGCGCGGAGCGGCACCGGGATCATCCTGTCGCCCGCCGACCGGGTCTACCTGGACATGAAGTACGACCGCACCACCCCGCTCGGCCTGTCCTGGGCCGGATACGTCGAGGTGAAGCGGTCCTACGACTGGGACCCGGGCAGCTACCTGCCGGGCGTGCCGCAGGACGCCGTCCGGGGTGTCGAGGCGCCGCTGTGGACGGAGACGATCGAGAACTCCGCACACATCGACCACATGGCCTTCCCCCGGCTGCCCGGCGTCGCCGAGCTGGGCTGGTCGCCGGCCGCCACCCACGACTGGGAGGACTACCGGACACGGCTCGCGGCGCAGGCGCCGCGCTGGGACGCGCTCGGCATCGGCTACCACAGGTCTCCGCAGGTCGACTGGCCCGCGGCATAGCTACGGGGCGGACACCGCGGACGGGCGCCCCGGAGGACCGTACTCCGGGGCGCCCGCCTTGACTTGGGGGACCGGTCAGAACCCGGCGATCGGGTTCTTCAGCGTGCCGACGAGCTGGAGCGCGCCGGACGGGTCCGCGAGGTCGACCATCTGCCGGTTGTTGCGCAGCTGGAGCCGGTTCAGGCAGGACAGCGCGAACTCGGGGGCGAACATGTCGTACTGCGCGAACTTGTCGGCGAGTTCGGGCGTCGCCTCCTGGTACTCGCGGGTGACCTCGGCGACCGTGCGCCAGAAGTCGTCCTCCGCCAGGATCCCCTCGGTGGCGAGGTTCGCGGCGAGGAAGCGGAAGAAGCAGTCGAA
This sequence comes from Streptomyces sp. JB150, assembly GCF_011193355.1. Taxonomy (GTDB): domain Bacteria; phylum Actinomycetota; class Actinomycetes; order Streptomycetales; family Streptomycetaceae; genus Streptomyces. Next base: position 2,729,505 of record NZ_CP049780.1, on the reverse strand, counting down.
GACGTCCGTGAAGATGGACAGCAGCTTCTTGTCCTCGGGGACCTCGGCGCGGATCCGCTGGACCTCCGGCGGCAGCACCGCGTCCGGGTCCATGACGCAGATCTCCTCGGCGATGTCCTTGTAGATCGCCCGCTCCACCACGCCGTCCCTCAGCACCAGGATCACGTTCTCGCCGTGCGGCATGAACACCAGGTCGTAGGCGTAGAAGCTGTGCAGCAGCGGGGTGTAGTAGGCCCGCAGGTAGCGGCGCAGCCACTCGGTCGGGGCCAGGCCCGAGCGGGCGATCAGCGCGCCCGCGAAGGAGGCGCCCGCGTGGTCGACGTGCAGCAGGGAGGCCATCGTCGCCAGGGACTCGCCGTCCCGCAGCGAGGACACCGGGCTCTCCCGCCACAGCGCGGCGAGCATCTTGCGGTACGGCGAGTAGCGGTCGGTGGCCTTCTCGTACTCCAGGTGCCGGTAGCCGACGGCCGCCCGCTCGCGGATGATCGTCAGGCCCGTGGACTTCAGCACCGGGTCGCCCTCGATCAGCTGGGCCAGCCAGTCGTTGATCGCCGGGGTGGCCTCCATGTAGGCGGCGGACAGGCCGCGCATGAAGCCCATGTTGATGACGGACAGCGCCGTCTTCACATAGTGCTTCTCGGGGTGGCTGGTGTTGAAGAAGGTCCGGATGGACTGCTGGGCCAGGTACTCGTCGTCGCCCTCGCCCAGGCACACCAGGTGCTGCCGGGCGACCTCGGCGGCGAAGGTGACGGTCAGCTTGTTCCACCACTGCCAGGGGTGGACCGGGATGAGCAGGTAGTCGGCCGGGTCCAGGCCCTTGTCGCGCAGGACGCCGTGGAAGCGCTCGACGGTCTCCGCGCCCAGCTCCTGGCGGAAGAAGTCCTCGTAGTCGATGCCGACGCCGGCCGTGAAGGCGGCGCGCGAGCGGTGCGCGGCCAGCCACACCAGGCGCACGGGGCTCGCGGTCTCCGGGGCGTACGACAGGTACTCGTGGATGCCGAAGCCGAGGCGGCCGTTGTTGGCGACGAAGCAGGGGTGGCCCTCGGTCATCCCCGTCTCGATCGCCTGGAAGCCGGCGCCCGCCAGCTCCGCCGACGGGATCTGCTCCTTGGTGAGCTTGTAGCAGGTGCCCGAGAGGGTGGAGGAGATCTCCTCCAGGTAGACCGGCAGGATCTCGTCGCTCAGGCCGAGGGCGCCCTTCAGCTCGACGAAGAAGTCCAGCGCGGCGAGCGGCAGTTCGGCCCCGTCGCGGTGGCGGGCGATGGAGGCGGCGTCCACCTGCCAGTGGTCGAGGGCGCGGCGCACGGCACAAAAGCGGTAGGAGGTCAGGCCGTCGTCGCTGCGGACGACGTACTCCTCCCCGTCCCGCTCGGGGGTGATCAGCCGCTCGTGGGCGAACTCGGCGAGGGCCTTGCGGATGAGCAGGCGGTTGGCCTGCTCCCAGCGCTCGGGGGAGAGGTGGGCGACGGCGTCGGCGAGGCTCACGCGGACACCTCCGCGGCGGCGATGGCGGCGTGGAACTGCTCGCGGGTGCAGAAGCTGAGCAGCGCCTTCTTCTCCGGCTTCTGGATCTCGCGCTCCGGGACGAAACCGACGGCCTCGTTCAGGGCGTGCACGGCCTTGTTGCGCACGTCCGGCTCCACGACGACCCGCTGCGTGGCCGGGTCCTCGAAGAGGTGCGTCATGACGGCGGTGATGACGGACCGGGTGAAGCCGTGCACCGGCTTGTCGGTCGGCGGGGTCAGGAAGTGCATGCCGACATCGCCGGGCCGCGCCTCGTACAGGCCGACCAGCTCGCGGTGCGCGGGGTCGTACTTCTCCATCAGGAAGGCGGGTTCGCCGTCCTTCAGGCCGAGCAGGGCGTGGTGGTGCTCGTCGGCGGCTATCTCCATGTACGCGCGCTCGATGTCCTCCAGTTTCGCGTCCTGCATCATCCAGAACGCGGCCTTGGGGTGCGTGACCCAGGCGTGCAGCAGCTCGGCGTCCTTCAGCGGGTCGAGGGGGCGGAACGTGAAGGTCGTGCTCATACGGCGAACTCCTGGAACGCGATGGTCTTCTCTACCGGGTAGTACTCGCTGCCGAGCAGCTCCCGGATGATGTAGCTGTTGCGGTAGGCGCCCATGCCCAGGTCGGGGCTGGTGATGCTGTGGGTGTGGACGCCGGCGTTCTGCAGGAAGACGCCTCTGCCGGTGACGTCGATGGCGTAGTTGCGGCCGACGTCGAAGCTGCCCTGGGCGTCGTAGACCAGGCGGTCGCGGATCGGCCTCAGGAACTCGGGCTCGACGTAGCGGTAGCCGGTGGCGAGGATCAGGCCGTCCGAGGTCAGCTCGAAGTCCTTCTCCTGCTCCTCCTGGCGGAAGCCCAGCGTGTACGTGCCGTTGTCGTACGACGCGCTGGTCAGCGCCGAGTTGGTCAGCAGGCGGGTGGGGACGGGGCCGCCGAGGTTCTTCTGGTAGAGCAGGTCGAAGATCTCGTTGATCAGGTCGCCGTCGATGCCCTTGAACAGGCCCTTCTGCTGCTGGGTGAGGCGGTAGCGGGTCGCCTCGGGCAGCGCCCGGAAGTAGTCGATGTACTCCGGGGAGGTCATCTCCAGGGTGAGCTTGGTGTACTCCAGCGGGAAGAACCGCGGGGAGCGGGTGACCCAGTTCAGCCGGTAGCCGTGGACGTCGATCTCGGAGAGCAGGTCGTAGTAGATCTCGGCGGCGGACTGGCCGGAGCCGACGAGCGTGATCGACTCCTTCTTCACCAGCTCGGCCCGGTGCTGGGCGTAGCGCGAGTTGTGGATGAAGTCGCCGCCCAGGCCCCGGCAGGACTCCGGGATGTAGGGCGGGGTGCCGGTGCCGAGGACCAGGTGGCGGGCGCGGTACGTCTCACCGGCGGCCGTCGTCACCCCGTACAGCTCGTCGCCCTCGTCGTACGTCACCTCGGTGACGGTTGTGTTGAAGCGGACGCTGCTCAGCTTGCCGGCGGCCCAGCGGCAGTAGTCGTCGTACTCGACGCGCAGCGGGTAGAAGTTCTCGCGGATGTAGAACGAGTACAGCCGGCCCTTCTCCTTCAGGTAGTTCAGGAAGGAGTACGGCGAGGTCGGGTCGGCCAGGGTGACCAGGTCCGACATGAACGGGGTCTGGAGGTGGGCGCCGTCGAGGAACATGCCGGCGTGCCACTCGAAGTCGGGCTTCGACTCCAGGAAGACGCCGTCGAGTGCGTCGATCGGCTCGGTGAGGCAGGCGAGGCCGAGGTTGAAGGGCCCGAGTCCGATCCCCACGAAGTCGTAGGTCTTGGTGGTGGATTCAGGAAGCGCGGTCAAGGGAGTCTCCCAGGTACTGCTCGGCGTGGCCGGCGATCAGGTCGAGGACGGCGGCGATGTCGGACGCCTTCGTCTCAGGGTTGAGCAGGGTGAACTTCAGGTAGTGGCGGCCGTTCACCTTGGTGCCCGCGACGATGGCCTCGCCCGAGGCGAACAGGGCCTTGCGCGCGTAGAGGTTGGCGCGGTCGATCTCGGCGGGGTCGGTGACGGTGGCCGGGATGTAGCGGAAGACCAGGGTGGACAGGCGGGGCTCGACGACGACGTCGTAGCGCGGGTCGGCGGCCAGCAGCTTCCAGCCCTCCTGCGCGAGGTCGCAGACCTCGTCGAAGAGCTGTCCGATGCCGTCGGCGCCCATCACCCGCAGGGTGACCCACAGCTTGAGGGCGTCGAAGCGGCGGGTGGTCTGGAGGGACTTGTCCACCTGGTTGGGGATACGTTCCTGCACCATCCGGCGCGGGTTCAGGTACTCCGCGTGGTAGGTGGCGTGCCGCAGCGTGGCCGCGTCGCGGACCAGCAGGGCGGAGGAACTCACCGGCTGGAAGAAGGACTTGTGGTAGTCGACGGTGACCGAGTCGGCCCGCTCGATGCCCGTCAGCAGGTCGCGGCGCTTCAGCGAGGTGAGCAGTCCGCAGCCGTAGGCGGCGTCGACGTGCATCCAGGTGCCGTACTGCTCGCACAGCTCGGCGATCTCGGGGAGCGGGTCGATGGACCCGAAGTCGGTGGTGCCGGCGGTGGCGACGACGGCCATGGGGACCAGGCCGTCCTTCGCACAGCGCTCCAGCTCGTGGGCGAGCGCGACGGTCTGCAGGCGCTTCTCGTGGTCGACGGGGATCGACACGACGGCGTCCTGGCCGAGGCCGAGCAGTCTCGCCGACTTCTTCACGCTGAAGTGGCTGACCTCGGAGGCGAAGATGCGCAGTTTCCCGAGGTCGCCGGTCTTGGCCTCCTCGCGGGCGAGCAGCAGCGCCTGGAGGTTGGACTGGCTGCCGCCGGAGGTGAAGACGCCGTCGGCGTTCTCGCCGAGCCCGATGCGGGCGGCGGTCCAGTCGACGAGCTTGCGCTCGATCAAGGTGCCGCCGGCCGACTGGTCCCAGGTGTCCAGGGAGGAGTTGACGGCGGAGAGGATGGCCTCGCCCAGCACGGCCGGGATGACGACGGGGCAGTTGAGGTGGGCGAGGTAGCGGGGGTGGTGGAAGTAGATCGCGTCCCGGAGGTAGACGTCCTCCAGTTCGTCGAGGACCGCCGTGGTGTCGTGCAGCGGCCGGTCCAGGTCGATCCGCTCGATGACGGGGGTCAGGTCGTCGACCGTGACGCCGGTGAACGGGCGCTGGGTGGTGGCGAGTTTGGCGGCCACCCGCTCGACTCCTTCGGTCACGGAGCGGCGGTACTGCTCCGCGGTCGTGTCATTGAGCAGGTGCGAGCGCATGGGGAGGTCCTCCGGTGGGGACTGGCCGAGCGGACGGAAAGAGCGGCCGGGGCGGGCCGGGGCTCCGGCTTACTTAGGCTAGCCTAACCTAAGTTGAGTGGGTCAAGGGGCCCCGGTAACCCCCGTCACCCAGCGGGGACTTACTCGCCCTGCTCGCGCAACTGTTCCTCGGTGAGCCCATGTCGCCAGTAGCCCACGAACGTCACCCGGCGCCGGTCGATCCCGCGCTCCCCGACGAAGTGCCGGCGCAGCGCCTTGACCGAGCCCGACTCGCCCGCGATCCAGACGTACGGGTGCTCGGCGGGCGGCAGTTGGGCGTCGCGCAGGGCGCTGAGGGCCAGGGGGGACTCGGTGGCGTGGTCGTGCTCCCGGATCAGCCACGTCACCTCGGCGTCCGCCTCGCTCGCCAGGTCCAGGACGTTGCCGGGGTAGTGCGCCTCCAGCCACACCCGGGCCCGCTGTCCGGCCGGCAGCGACTCCAGGATCGCGGCGATCGCCGGGAGCGCGGTCTCGTCGCCCCAGAGCACCACCAGGTCGGTGTCCTCCGGCGGCCGGAACCGGATCGCCCGGTTGTCCGCGACCGCCGGGCCCAGCACCAGCACCCGGTCACCCGGGGAGGCTTGGGCGGCCCACCGCGAGGCGGGTCCGGCGGGGGTGGCGGAGTCCGGCTCGACCCCGTGCAGCACGAAGTCGATGTCGATCTCGTCGGGATCGCGGCGCAGCGACCGCAGGGTGTACGAGCGCATCACCGCCCGCACGTCGCCGGGCAGCGCCATCCACCCCTTCCACCAGTCCTCGCCCAGCTCGACGGGCACGACCGGCGCCTCCTGTCCCGGATGGGGCAGGAACAGCGACAGCGACTGGTCGCACCCGTCGGAGTGGAAGCCGGCGAGGTCGTCGCCCGCGAAGGAGACCCGGACCAGAGACGGCCCGAGCCGCTCCGTCCGCACGACGTGAAGGGAGAAGAAACGGAACGGCGCGGCGACGGCGGTGGACATGGAGTCTCCCGATGTTTTCATCAGGGGATGAGCTGCCCCACCTCCAGGGGCGCGGGGAACTGCGCGACCAGCCGGAACCGGCCCGCAGTCGCCCGCGAAACATCAGCCCACCCCTCGACTGGGCGAACTTCAGCTGACCTTCTTCGCGTTCTCGATCGCCTCGGCGAGGCTGGTGAGAAGCGGCGTGCACTTGCCGTACGACAGGATCGGCTCCGGCGACCGGGCGATGACCTGACCGGCCTTCACGGCGGGCAGCTTCTTCCAGGTCGCCTCGGTGATCGCCGACGGCTGGATCGCCTGGGCGCGGTCGTCCATCATGATGATGTCCGCGTCGTACTTGTCGACGTTCTCCCAGCTCAGGCTCTCGAACCAGCCGCCGCCCTGAGCCTTGGACTTCTCCGACGGCTCGATGAAGTTCACGCCGAGCGCCTTGAAGTACTCCAGGTCGATGGAGAGGTTGGTGCCGGAGACGTAGAACAGCTCGGCGCTCGCGGACCCGGCCATCACCTTGATCTCGGGGCGGGCCTTGGCGGCCTTGCGCAGCCGCTCCGCCGCCGCCTCGAACTCCTGCTTGGCCTTGACGACCTTGTCGGCCTTCAGGTCCGCGCCCAGCGACTCGGCCAGCGCCCACATCCGCTCCAGCGGCTGGGTCAGCTGACGGTCGTAGACGGAGACGGCGACGCTCGGGGCCAGCTTGGCGATCTTGTCCTTGGACTCCTCGGGGACGTACCAGAGGGTGCCCGCGTCGTCGAACATCGTGGTGATGAGGACCTCGGGGGCGAGCGCCGCGTACTTCTCGACGTTGAACTGGCCCCAGACGTTGCCGAGGATCTCGACCTTGCTGATGTCCATGTCGCCGGCCTGGACGTCCGGCTTGCCGTCCTGGGTCTTGGTCGGGCCGAAAACACCCTTGACCTGGATGCCGTAGTCGTGCAGCGCGGCGGCGACACCGGTGAAGGCGACGATGTTCGTGGGAACCTTGTCGAGCTTCACGGTCTTGTCGCGGTCGTCCTTGAACGTCCAGGGACCGGAGGGCCTGGCGGCACCGGCCGAGTCCGAGCCACCGCTTTTCTTGTCTTCGTCACCGCAGGCGGCGAGGACGGCACCGAGGCCGAGGGCACCGCCGGCGGCGAGGATCCCGCGGCGGGTGAGGTGGGTGGCACGGGCGTTGGACATGAGTCTGGCTGCTTTCGAACAGGGCGGAGGGCCGCCGGACAATTCGAAGGTAGGTTAGCCTAACCTCAGATCTTGTCCAGAGGTGGGGAGCCCTTGGCTCGAGAGCGTGAGCGGGGCGGTCCGCGCGCCGCTCACAACGCGCCTACCCCTGTGGGCAGTTGGCCGAAACGCCGTTCCGGAAGATGATCAGGATCACTTGGGCATCGGCGGGACCGGCAGGTTGTAGACGTGGTCCGGGCTGACGATCCGCGTGATGGCGTCGCCGAACAGGGTGCTCGGCTCCGTCTTGCCGACGAGGACGTCGGTGTTCAGGAGCACGACGAGGGTCGCCTCCGCGGACGGCAGATAGATGGTCAGCGACTCGTAGCCGGGCAGCGAGCCGTTGTGGCCGATCCAGCCCTGGACGTCGAAGATGCCGAGACCGTACCCGGCGCCCCGGATGCCGGTCGAGGGTGTCCGCAGGCGCTCGCGCTGGGTGGCCGGTTCCACCATCGTGGAGCCGTCGGGGAAGGTGCCGGTGGCCACCGTGCGCGCCCAGATGCGCAGATCGTCCCGGTTCGAGATCATCGCCCCGGCCGCCCAGGCCCACGACGGGTTCCAGTCCGTGGATTCCTCGATCTTCCCGGAGGCGGTCTGGTTCGTGTAGCCCTGCGCGTGCGGTGCGGGGAGGTCCGCGTTCGTCGGGAACACGGTGTCCGTCATTCCGGCCGGCTCCAGGACGTTCTCCTGGACGAAGTCGTGCAGGGGCTGGCCGCCGGCCTTCTCGACGACCAGGCCCAGCAGGATCAGATTGGTGTTGCAGTAGAAGAACTTCTCGCCCGGCTCGAACATCGGGGGGTGCTTGAACGCGTAGTCCAGCAGCTGCCGCGGGGTGAAGACGCGGTCCGGATCGGACGTCAGCGCCTTGAAGAAGTCCGGGTCCTCGGAGTAGTTGAACAGCCCGCTGCGCATGCCGGCCAGTTGGCGCAGGGAGATCTCGTCACCGTTCGGCACGCCGTCGACGTACTCGCTGATCGGGTCGTCCAGGCTGATCCTGCCTTGGTCGACCAGTTGCAGCACGGCCGTGACGGTGAACGTCTTCGTCTCGCTGCCGATCCGCCAGAACAGCTCCGGCGCCATCCGCCGGCCGGTGCTCTTGTCGGCCACCCCGAAGGAGCGCTCGTACTGCCCCTTGTCCGGCGTCCACAGCCCGACCGTGACACCCGGGACGTCCGCCTCGCGCATGACCCGCTGGATCGCCGTGTCCAGCCGCTGCCGGACCTGCGGGGTGATCTCCCGGAAGTCGTCGCCCGGGGAGGGTTCCGGCTGGGTGACGGCGGCGGGAACGGCACCGGCCGAGGGGGCCGCGGTCGCCGCGGTCACCGGCACCAGGAGAACGGCCGCCGCGGCCACGGCCGCCCTGCGAAGTCGTCTCGACGTGAACGTCATGGGCTGCTCCCAGCGCATGAGGGTGTCGCCGTAGCCCTGCTCGCAGGCCCGTCGGGCCGTACCCCACCAGCCTAGGAGCGCCCCCGCCGGATCGCGCGTCGAACCGGCGGGGGCCACGGAGACCGCCGCGGGCTCCGCTCCCGGGCCGGATGTCAGCTGACCAGGCCCAGCTCCCGGGCGATCAGCATGCGCTGCACCTCGCTCGTGCCCTCGCCGATCTCCAGGATCTTCGAGTCCCGCCACATGCGGGCCACCGGGTACTCGTTCATGAAGCCGTAGCCGCCGTGGATCTGCGTGGCGTCACGGGCGTTGTCGACGGCGACGGTCGACGAGTACAGCTTGGCCAGCGCCGCCTCCTTCTTGAAGGGCTCCCCGGCCACCAGCCGGGACGCCGCGTCACGCCAGGCGAGCCGCGCCGTGTGCGCCTTCATCTCCATATCGGCGATCTTGAACTGGATCGCCTGGTTCGCCCCGATCGGACGGCCGAAGGCGTGACGTTCCTTCGCGTACCTGACCGACTCGTCCACACACCCCTGCGCCAGACCCGTGGCCAGCGCCGCGATGGCGATCCGGCCCTCGTCCAGGATGCGCAGGAACTGCGCGTACCCGCGGCCCTCCTCGCCCAGCAGGTTCTCCGCGGGCACCCGCACGTTGGCGAAGGACAGTTCGCGGGTGTCGGAGGCGTTCCAGCCGACCTTGGAGTACGGGGCGGCGACCGTGAAGCCAGGGGTGCCGGAGGGCACGATGATCGCGGAGATCTGCGGCTTGCCGTCCGGCTTGCGGCCGGTCACTGCCGTCACCGTGACCAGACCCGTGATGTCCGTGCCCGAGTTGGTGATGAAGCACTTGGTGCCGTTGATCACCCACTCGCCGGTCGCCGGGTCCCTGCGGGCGGTCGTCCGGGTCGCCCCGGCGTCGCTGCCGCCGTCCGGCTCGGTCAGCCCGAACGCGCCCAGGATCTCGCCGGAGCACAGCCGCGGCAGCCACTGCCGCTTCTGCTCCTCGGTGCCGAACAGATGGATCGGCATCGCGCCCAGCGAGACGCCCGCCTCCAGGGTGATGGCGACCGAGGAGTCCACCCGCGCCAGCTCCTCCAGCGCGATGCCCAGCGCGAGATAGTCGCCGCCCATGCCACCGTACTCCTCCGGGAACGGCAGCCCGAACAGGCCCATCCGGCCCATCTCGCGGACGATCTCGTACGGGAACTCGTGCCGCTCGTAGTAGTCGCCGATCTTCGGGGCCACCACGTCGTGCGCGAACTCCTCCACGGTGCGGCGGAGTTCCTCCAGCTCGGGGGAAAGACGGTGGTCCATCGTTGTTCACTGCTCCTTGTGGGAGAGGGCTCGGACGGTGCGGGACGGGCTGGGCCGGCCCAGGTGACCGGCGAGCCACACGCTCGTGGCGGTGAGCCGGCCGAGGTCGACACCGGTGTCGATGCCGAGGCCCCGCAGCATCCACACCAGGTCCTCGGTGGCGAGGTTGCCGGTGGCGGACTTCGCGTACGGGCAGCCGCCCAGGCCGCCCGCGGAGGCGTCGACGGTCGTCACCCCGTGCTGGAGCGCCGCGAGGGTGTTCGCGAGCGCCTGGCCGTAGGTGTCGTGGAAGTGCACGCCCAGCGCGTCCACGGGGACGCCCCCGGCGGTGAGCGCGCTGAGCAGTGCCGTGACATGGCCGGGCGTGGCCACGCCGATGGTGTCGCCGAGGCTCAGCTCGTCGCACCCCATGTCCAGCAGCGCCTGGCAGACGCGGACCACCTGCGGGACGGGCACCGGGCCCTCCCAGGGGTCGCCGAAGCACATCGACAGATAGCCGCGGACGTGCCCGCCCTCCGCCTTCGCCCGGCCGACCACCGGCTCGAACATGGCGAGCGCCTCGTCGACCGTGCGGTTGAGGTTGGCCTTCGCGAAGGACTCGGTGGCGCTCGCGAACACGGCGATCCGGCGGGCGCCCAGCGCCAGGGCCCGGTCCAGGCCGCGCTCGTTGGGGACGAGCACCGGCAGGTCTGCGGGAAGGTCCCTGACCCGCGGGAACAGCTCCTCCGCGTCAGCCAGTTGGGGCACCCACTTGGGGTGCACGAAGCTGGTCGCCTCGATGGTCGTCAGGCCCGCGTCGGCGAGGCGGCGGATGAACTCCGCCTTGACCTCCACGGGCACCGTCGCCCGCTCGTTCTGCAGACCGTCACGGGCGCCGACCTCGTGGATGCGCACGCGGGCGGGCAGGCCGTCGGCGGGGACGGTCATGGGCAGTGCGCCGGGTGTCATCGCGCCGCCTCCTTCGACGCGCCCGCGGACGCGGAGGCGTCCTCGTGCGGGGTGATGACCGCCAGCACCTGGTCCATGGCGACCGTGGTGCCGGGCGTGACGTCCAGCTCGGCGACCGTGCCCGCGTGCGGGGCGGAGATGACGTGCTCCATCTTCATCGCCTCCACGACGAGCAGGCTCTGACCGGCGGTCACCTCGTCGCCCACCGCGACCTTCACCACCGTGACCGTGCCGGGCATGGGCGCGGTGAGGGAGTCGGCGCCGGCGTGGGCGGCCCGGTCCAGGGACGCGGCCACCGGGTCGTGGTCGCGGACCTGCCAGGCGTCGCCCTCACGGCCCAGCCAGTCGCCCGCGCGGTGGAAGGTGTGGCGGATGCCGTCGAGGGTGACGTGCACCCGGTCCTCGGTGACGGTGTGCGCGCCCCGGCAGGCGTGGGTGACGGGGTCGGTTCCCGGCACCCGCAGGGGGAAGGCGACGGGCCGGTGCTCGCCGCCCAGGCGCCAGCCGCTCGGCACCGAGAACGGGTCCGTCCAGCCGCCCTCCTGGCGCGGCCTGAGCGCGTCCAGCCGGACGGCGGCCGCCGCCTCGTACACCTCCTCCGGCACCTCCGTGGAGACCAGGTCGTCCACGACCCGCTCCACCAGTCCGGTGTCCAGGTCGCCCCCGACGACCGCGGGATGGGCGAGCAGGCGGCGCAGGAAACCGGCGTTGGTCTGCACGCCCAGCGTGACCGTCCCGGCGAGGGCCGCGCGCAGCCTGCGCAGGGCGGTGGCGCGGTCCGGGCCGTACGCGATCACCTTGGACAGCATCGGGTCGTACAGGCTGCCGACCTCCGTGCCCTCGGTGAGCCCCGAGTCGGTGCGGACGCCGTCGCCCTCGGGCTCGCGCAGCCGCAGCACCGTGCCGCCGGAGGGGAGGAAGCCGCGCGCGGGGTCCTCGGCGCAGATCCGGGCCTCGACGGCGTGCCCGGTGAGCCGGATGTCCTCCTGCCCGTACGGCAGCTTCTCGCCGGCGGCGACGCGCAGCTGCCACTCCACCAGGTCCAGGCCGGTGACCAGCTCGGTGACCGGGTGCTCCACCTGGAGGCGGGTGTTCATCTCCATGAAGTAGTACTGGGACGGGTCGCCGCCCGGGACGATGAACTCCACCGTGCCCGCGCCGACATACCCGCAGGAGCGGGCCGCCTGCACCGCCGCCTCGCCCATCGCCGCGCGGGTGGCCTCGTCGAGGAGCACGCTCGGCGCCTCCTCGATGATCTTCTGGTGGCGGCGCTGCAGGGAGCACTCGCGCTCGCCGAGGTGCAGCACGTTGCCGTGGGCGTCGGCCAGCACCTGGATCTCGATGTGCCGGGGCCGGTCGATCCACCGCTCCACCAGCAGCGTGTCGTCGCCGAAGGAGGCGCGGGCCTCGCGGCGGGCGGCGGCGATCTCGTCGTCCAGCCGGTCCAGGTCGCGCACCAGGCGCATGCCCTTGCCGCCGCCGCCCGCGGACGGCTTCAGCAGCACCGGCGCGCCCAGCTCACGGGCCGCCTCGGCCAGCTGTGGGTCCCGGCCGCCGGGCACCACCGGCACCCCGGCCGCACGGACGGTCTCCTTGGCGCGGATCTTGTCGCCCATGAGGGCGATGGCGTCGGCGGGCGGTCCGATGAACACCAGCCCCGCGTCGGCGCAGGCGCGCGCGAAGGCGGCGTTCTCGGCGAGGAAGCCGTACCCCGGATGGACGGCCTGCGCGCCGGTGCGGGCCGCGGCCTCGAGCAGCCGCTCCACCGAGAGATAGGACTCGGCGGCCGGCGGCGGGCCGATCCGCACCGCCGTGTCGGCCTCGCGCACGTGCTTGGCGTCGGCGTCGGCGTCGGAGAAGACGGCCACGGAGCGCACGCCGAGCGCGCGCAGTGTACGGATGACCCGCACGGCGATCTCGCCGCGGTTGGCCACGAGAACGGTGTCGAACATGGTCGTGAACCCCCTCACATCCGGAAGACGCCGAACTGCGGCTCGCCCAGCGGGGCGTTCGCGCAGGCCGTCAGGGCCAGGCCCAGCACCTGCCGGGTCTCCAGCGGGTCGATGACGCCGTCGTCCCACAGGCGGGCGGTGGCGTAGTAGGCATTCCCCTGCCGTTCGTACTGCGCGCGGATCGGGGCCTTGAAGGCCTCTTCCTCCTCGGCCGGCCACTCCTCGCCGCGGGCCTGGAGCTGGTCCCGCTTGACGGTGGCGAGGACGGAGGCGGCCTGCTCGCCGCCCATGACGGAGATCTTGGCGTTGGGCCACATCCACAGGAAGCGCGGCGAGTACGCCCGGCCGCACATCGAGTAGTTCCCCGCGCCGTACGACCCGCCGACCACCACGGTCAGCTTCGGCACCCGCGTGCAGGCGACCGCGGTGACCATCTTGGCGCCGTGCTTGGCGATGCCGCCCGCCTCGTAGTCCTTGCCGACCATGAAGCCGGAGATGTTCTGCAGGAACACCAGCGGGATGCCGCGCTGGTCGCACAGCTCGATGAAGTGGGCGCCCTTCTGGGCGGACTCGGCGAACAGGATGCCGTTGTTGGCGACGATGCCGACCGGGTGGCCGTGGATCCGGGCGAAGCCGGTGACCAGGGTCTGCCCGAACTCGGACTTGAACTCGGCGAACCGCGAGCCGTCGACGACGCGGGCGATGATCTCCCGGACGTCGTACGGGGTGCGCGGGTCGGCGGGGACCGCCCCGTACAGCCCGTACGGGTCGACCTTGGGCTCGACGGCGGGCCGCACCTCCCACGGGACGCCCCGGCGCTCCGGCAGGGTGGCGACGATGTTCCGCACGATGCGCAGGGCGTGCGCGTCGTCCTCGGCGAGGTGGTCCGTGACACCGGAGATCCGGGAGTGCACCTCGCCGCCGCCCAGCTCCTCGGCGGTGACGACCTCGCCGGTCGCGGCCTTCACCAGCGGGGGGCCGCCGAGGAAGATCGTGCCCTGGTTGCGCACGATCACGGCCTCGTCGCTCATCGCGGGCACGTAGGCGCCGCCGGCCGTGCAGGAGCCGAGCACGGCGGCGATCTGCGGGATGCCGGCGCCCGACATCCGGGCCTGGTTGTAGAAGATCCGCCCGAAGTGGTCGCGGTCCGGGAACACCTCGTCCTGCATCGGCAGGAAGGCGCCGCCGGAGTCCACGAGATAGAGGCAGGGCAGCCGGTTCTCCAGGGCGACTTCCTGGGCGCGCAGGTGCTTCTTCACCGTCATCGGGTAGTACGTCCCGCCCTTGACGGTGGCGTCGTTGGCGACGATCACGCACTCGCGTCCGCTGACCCGGCCGATCCCCGCGATCACCCCCGCGGCCGGCGCCTGCCCGTCGTACATCCCGTCCGCCGCCAGCGGGGCCAGCTCAAGGAAGGGCGAACCCGGGTCGAGCAGCGTGTCCACGCGGTCGCGCGGCAGCAGCTTGCCGCGCGCGGTGTGCCGGGCGCGCGCCTTCTCACCACCCCCGAGCCGGGCGGCGGCCAGCTTGCCGCGCAGCTCCTCGACCAGCGCGAGATGCGCCGCCTCGTTGGCCTGCCAGGCCTCCGACGCGGGATCCGCCGCGGTCGTCAGCTCCGGTGCCTGGTCCATCCTGCGGTCCCCTCACCTTGTTAATGAGCGTTAACGCATTTCCTTCAGGTTAACGACCGCTAACCTCCCTGTCTAGAATTGCTTCCATGGCCACGAGAACCGACGCCCCCACCCGCCGCGAGCAGATCCTCAAGGAGGCCGCCCGGCTCTTCGCCGAGCGCGGCTTCCACGGCGTCGGCGTGGACGAGATAGGCGCCGCGGTCGGCATCAGCGGTCCCGGGCTCTACCGCCACTTCGCGGGCAAGGACGCGATGCTCGCCGAGCTGCTGGTCGGCATCTCCGGCCAGCTCCTGACCGGGGCGAGGCAGCGCCTGAAGGAGGCGGAGGGCGCCGGGGGAGCCGACGGGGCGGCCCCGGAGACGGTCCTCGACTCGCTCATCGAGGGCCACATCGACTTCGCGCTCGACGACCGTCCCCTCATCACCCTGCACGACCGCGAGCTGGACCGCCTCCGGGAGAGCGACCGCAAGCTGGTGCGCCAGCTCCAGCGGCAGTACGTCGAACTGTGGGTGGACGTCCTGCGCAAGGTCTACCCCGCCCTCGCCGAACCGGCGGCCCGCTCGGCCGTCCACTCCGTCTTCGGCCTGCTGAACTCCACCCCCCACCTGGGCCGCCGCGGCTCCCTGCCGGGCCGCGGGGCCACGGCGGAGCTGCTGCACCGGATGGCACGGGGGGCGTTCGCGGCGGCGGGGGCCAACGCCGCCGCGCGGTGACCGCACCCGCCGGGCGGGCACCCGCCCGGCGCGGCAGACGGCCGCTCGCCGCCGTCGCCGTCCTGTCGGCGCCGCTCGCCGCCGGCCCGTGGGCCCTCCTCGGCCCGGCCGCTCCCGGCACCGCCCTGGATGGCGAAAGACAGGGCGGCATAGAGGTGACCAGCCCTCATGCCCGCTCGGGAAGCGAGTGCGGGGTGTGCCTGCCGGCCGTGGCCAACACCTCGGACGAGCCGCTCGTGCTGCTTGAGGGTGAGATCGCCCGGGTCTCCGAGGGCCTGGAGTACCTCGGGTGCCGGGCCGTCAGCGCCGAGGACACAGGCGGACATGCCCTGGTCATCTCCATCGGCGTGCGCAACGGCATGCCCGGCCCGGCGAAGCTGCGCGACCACGCGGGCCGGCCGGTCCGGGTCCCCGCGCGGGAGGTGTCCGACGTCTTCTACGCCGCGCGGGTGAAGGTCACCGGACCGGTCCGCGGCGACCTGACCGGCTGCCGCTACCGGTACCGCCAGGGGGGCGAGGAGTTCCGGCAGGACGTGGACTGTGTGACCCGGATCCGGCTCGGCCCGCCGCTGGAGGCGCGGGACTGACGGCGGCTCACGCCGCCCGTCGGGAACCCGGCGCCCGCCCGTCGCAGAACCGGCGCCCGAAGGGGGCCGTGGGCGCGGCGGGCGTGACGAGCGTTACCACCGCCCCGCTCTGGACTCCCCTCCCTACTCGCCGGTACGGTAAGGCTGAGCAAGCGCTTAGATACGTACCGGTGGAGGTGGCGGCGTGCGCCGTACGGTGTTCAACGAGGATCACGAGGCGTTCCGGGAGACCCTGCGCGCCTTCATCGAGGCCGAGGTCGTCCCGGTCTACGACGAGTGGTTCCAGGCCGGCCAGGCGCCGCGCGAGTTCTACTACAAGCTCGCCGAGCTGGGCCTGTTCGGCATCAACGTGCCGGAGGAGTACGGCGGCGCCGGTCTGGAGACGCACAAGTTCGAGGCGATCCAGTACGAGGAGACCGCCCGCGCGGGCGTCACCTTCGGCGGCTCCGGCGTGCACGTGCTGCTCGCGCTGCCGTACATCAAGATGCTCGCCACCGACGAGCAGAAGAAGCGTTACCTGCCCAAGTTCGTCTCCGGCGAGGAGATGTGGGCCATCGCCATGACCGAGCCGGGCACGGGCTCGGACCTGGCCGGCATGAAGACCACCGCCAAGCTCAGCGAGGACGGCACGCACTACGTCCTCAACGGCGCCAAGACCTTCATCACCGGCGGCGTCCACGCCGACAAGGTGATCGTCTGCGCCCGCACCGCCCCGCCCACCGCAGAGGACCGCCGCCACGGCATCTCCCTCTTCGCCGTGGACACCAAGTCCGAGGGCTACTCCGTCGGCCGCAAGCTGGACAAGCTGGGCCTGAAGGTCTCCGACACCGCCGAGCTGGCGTTCGTCGACGTGAAGGTCCCGGTCGAGGACCTGCTCGGCGAGGAGAACAAGGGCTTCTCCTACCTCGGCGCCAACCTGCCCTCCGAGCGCTGGGGCATCGCCTTCGGCGCGTACGCGCAGGCCAAGGCCGCCGTCCGGTTCGCCAAGCAGTACGTGCAGGAGCGGACCGTGTTCGGCAAGCCCGTCGCCGCCTTCCAGAACACCAAGTTCGAACTGGCCGCCTGCCAGGCCGAGGTGGACGCGGCCGAGGCCGTCGCCGACCGGGCACTGGAAGCCCTCGACGCCGGCGAGCTGACCCCCGCCGAGGCCGCCTCCGCGAAGCTGTTCTGCACCGAGGTCGCGCACCGCGTGATCGACCGCTGCCTCCAGCTGCACGGCGGCTACGGCTACATGAACGAGTACCCGATCGCCCGCCTGTACGCCGACAACCGCGTCAACCGCATCTACGGCGGCACCAGCGAGATCATGAAGACGATCATCGCCAAGGACATGGGGCTGTAAGCGGCACGCACAGAACCCCGCAGAGTGGCGATGAGTCAGGCACTCGAAGACCTCCTCGATCTGCTCGACCTCGAACAGATCGAGGAGAACATCTTCCGCGGCCGCTCCCGGTCCGCCGTCGTCCCCCGGGTCTTCGGCGGACAGGTCGCGGCACAGGCGCTGGTCGCCGCGGGCCGTACGGTCCCCGCGGACCGCACGCCCCACTCCCTGCACGCGTACTTCCTGCGCACCGGCGACCCCGGCGCGCCCATCGTGTACACGGTCGACCGCCTGCGCGACGGCCGTTCCTTCACCACGCGCCGCGTCGTCGCGGTCCAGCACGGCAAGCCGATCTTCGGCCTGTCCGCCTCCTTCCAGACGGACGAGGAGGGCCTGGACCACCAGGCGCCGATGCCGCCCGCCCCCGACCCGGCGACCCTGCCGACCGGCGAGGACCGGCTGCGCGGCTACCCGCACCTCGACCCGGAGGTCGTGGAGCGGTTCATCGAGGCGCGAGCCGCGGTCGACCTGCGCTACGTCGACGACCCGCCGTTCGGCCACTACGGCGCCCCGCGCGAGCCCCGCTCCCAGGTGTGGTTCCGCACCAACGGCAAGCTCGCCGACGACCCCCTGCTGCACGTCGCGCTGGCCACCTACGTCTCGGACATGACGCTCCTCGACTCGGTCCTGCTCGCGCACGGCCGCGGCGGCTGGGCCGTCGGCGACGTGGTCGGCGCCTCGCTGGACCACGCGATGTGGTTCCACCGCCCGTTCCGCGCCGACGAGTGGCTGCTGTACGACCAGGAGTCCCCGTCGGCGTACGGCGGGCGCGGCCTCGGCCAGGCCCGCATCTACACCCGGGACGGCCGGCTCGCCATTTCCGTGATCCAGGAGGGCGTGGTCCGGGTCCCCCGGTGATCCGCCGGGAACCCGGACTGTGCAGATGCCGATGCGGCCGTCAGTGATTAGGCTGGGTGAGTGAAAGCCGCAAGCACGGCACGCCCGGCCGACACTGTCCGGTAGCGCGGACACGGCCCCAGCGTTCGCCCGTGAATCGGGGCGGGTGGCCTGGAGGCGTCGGCGGTCGAGCTCTTTCCTTCAGATGAATCTGCGGCGATACCCATGACCGTGCCGCGCCAGTTCTGCTTGTGCGGCCGCGGCCATCTGTTCCCCGGTCCCGTCCGGGACCGCGGAGACGATGGAGCGAAAGGTATTTCTCATGCGTTCACAACGCGCCAAGCGCCTCGTTGCGGCGTCCGCCGCCGGTCTGCTGATGACCGGTGGTATCGCGGCAGGCACGGCGGGAACTGCTTCGGCGTCCTCGTCCGGCCACGAGTACAGCCACAGCCGCTACTGCGACGACGACAGGCACGACTGGTGGGACGACGACTGCGACGATCACAAGGGTCGCGGCGGAAACGGTGACCACCACGACCACGACGACAACGGCCGTGGCCACCACGATGACCACGACTACGACGACGACAACGGCCGTGGCGGCAATGGCGACCACGACTACGACGACGACAACGGCCGTGGCGGCAATGGCGACCACGACGACCACGACGACAACGGCCGTGGCGGCAACGGCGATCACGACAACGGTGGCCACGACTGATCCGGCACCTGCAAAGGCACGATGTGCGGTCTCGAACGGGACCGCACATCGTGTTCCCGGAGACGGGCGCCCCTGCTCGGCGTCACCGCCCGCGTACGCCGTCACACTCTCGTAAGTCCTGATTCGGACCTCGTTTATCTTTCTACCTCTATTATCGAAAGCGCTTGTTGCTGTCAGAAGGGTCGCTTTCGGTCTCCCCACGCCATCTGACCCGCGCTGTCACGGTGTTCGCCGTACCGACACCCGTCGCTTCGGCGTGCTCGTGGCTGCCCGTTCGTGAGGAGACTCCTCGCCGTGTGGATCTTCGGAAGGCGCCGCAAGCGCGCTGCCAAGGACGCCCCGGCCGCCGCGCCACGGCCGCAGCTGGCGTTCGAGATCACCATGGACGAGCTGCGGGCGATCGAACGCGTCACCCTCCACGCCCGGGCGCAGTTGCGTGCGCTCAGCGGCGGTTCCGCGGCGACGATCGCCGACGCCAGCGGTTCCCCGCTCGTACCGGCGCTCCACGAACGCGCCGGCGCCGCGCACGCACTGGGCCGCCCGGGCATACCGATGCTCGTCAGCGAGATCGGTCATGTCGAGGCGGCCGTGCTCAACCTGGAGTCCTACGCGGGCCATGAGGCGGTGCTGGCCGAGGGGTACACCCTGCTGAAGCGGCTGGCGTTCCTCACGGGACAGGCCCGGGTCGGTCAGGAGATCGGAGGCGTCGTCACGTTGCCGGGGGAGGCGGCAGGAGACGTGGCAGGGGAGGCGGCCGGCCGTCCGTCGCTCCGGGTGTCGCCTATGCCAGCCCCGCCTCCGCCAGGAGGTACGCCGTCATCGGATCGTAGTACCGAGGACTGACCACGTGGTCGTCGAGCGGCACCGTCACCTGGACGGTGCCCTCCGCCTCGGCGAGGAACAGCGCCGGGTCGTTGCAGTCGGCGTAGCCCACCGAGTCCACCCCGTGCTGCCCGGCGTACCCCGCCCAGCCGTGGTCGGCGACGACCAGGTCGGGCAGTGGACGGCCCTCGCGCTCCAGCCCGGTCAGGATGGCCTTCATCGGTTCGCCGGAGTGGGTGTGCCACAGGGTCGCCCCGTGCTCCAGCACCGCCACGTCCGCGAACTGCATGACGTAGCCCTCGTCCGTCTGGAGGCCGTCCGGGATGACGACGATCTCGCAGCCCGCGGCCCGCAGCGCGGCGGCCGTCGCCCGGTGCACGTCGAGCAGCCCGCCCGGGTGACCGGTCGCGAACAGCACGCGCTGCCGCCCGTCGGCCGCCTTGCGCAGCCGCGCCGCCATCCGCTCCAGCCCGGAGACGGTCAGCTCCGGGTCGATGGTGTCCTGGCCGTACCGGTACTCCGGGTCGTCGTTCACCCCGGCCCGCTCCGCCATCACCGCGAGCACGTCCTGCTCGTCGCTCCAGCGCTCACCCAGCTCCAGGCCGAGCCAGTAGTGGCGGTTGCCGTTCGCCAGCTGGCGGTAGTGCGAGAGGTTGTTCTCACGGGGCGTGGCGACGTCCCCCGCGATACGGGTCCTCACGAGATGGTCGACGAGTTCGGCGCGGCTGGGGGTCCCGGGTATCGGCATGGTTCTCATTGTGAGGCAGTCGGGCGTGTCCGTCCTTGACGTCGCGGGGTCTGGGATGTGGATCACGCCCGCCCGATCCCCGCCTACACCTGCCGCAACGCGAACCACAACTCCATGCGCACATCCGGATCGTCCAGGTCCGCCCCCAGCAGCGCCGCGCACCGCGCGATGCGCTGGCGGACGGTGTTGCGGTGGACGGAGAGGGCGACCGCGGTGCGGTCCCAGCTGCCGTGCAGGGAGAGCCAGGTGCGCAGGGTCTCGGGCAGGGGCGGGGCGAGGGGGGCCAGGAGGGCGCGGGCGTGGGCGGCGGCCTCGGCTGGGGGGACCAGGTCCGTCAGGGTGGGGCGCGGGTTGTGGTGCACCACCGGGGTGCGGGTGGCGCGGGCGCGGGAGAGGGCGCGGGCCGCCTGGGTGTCCGCGTCGGCCAGGGCGTCCGGGCCGGCGGGGGCGCTGACGCCGAGGGTCCAGCCGGGGGGCGGGGCGGGGGTGTGCCCGGCGGGCAGGAGGACGCGGACGACGTCGCCCGCGGTGTCGACCAGGGGGGAGCCCAGCGCCGTGCCCAGGGCGGCGGCCGCGACCGGGTCGGGGGCGGCCCCGGCCTGCGGGACCGCGTGGACGACGAGCCAGTGGTCCGTCGCGCCGAGGAGGGGCGCGACCTCCTCGGGCGGGGCGCCCAGGAGCAGCCGGACCAGGGCGGAGGAGCGGGCGGCGCCGGTGCCGCTCTGGTGCCCGCCGGTGAGGAGGGCGAGGAGGACGGCGGCGACGGACGCGATGGTGTGGTCGCCGGGGTCCCGGTGCGGGGAGGCCACGCCGAGGACGAAGCCCTGGCCGGTGCCCAGGGCGTAGACCGCGAGATGGGTGCCCGCGACGGTGTCGGTGGCGGTGGTGGCGGAGGCGCGCGCGGTCAGGACGTGGACCAGGTCGGCGAGGGCCGTCAGCGCCGCCTCGTCCGGGGCCCGGCCCGCCGCCGCGATCTCCGTCCCCTCCGGGCCGTACAGCACCGCCCTGCCCGCGACCCGCTGGGCCAGCCGGCGCAGGACCGACGGGACCGGGTCCGGGCGGGCCGCCGCGGCGGCGAGGCTCTGCTGGGCCTCGGTCACCCGGCGCAGTTCCGCCAGGCGGGCCTGGGCCATCAGCTGCCAGACGGCGCGGGCGACACCGGAGAAGGTGGTCTGCGGGGGCACCTCCAGGAGGGGCAGGCCGTACGTCTCGCAGGCGGCGACCAGGGCGCGTGGGACCGTGTCGTGCACCGGGGCGAGGCCGAAGCCCAGCGCCGCGCCGCCGGCCTCGACCAGACGTGAGACGTACGCGTCGAAGTAGCCCGCCGAACCCCCGGCTCCGCTCGGGCCCGAGGCCCCCCCGTCCGAGCCCGCCGCCTGCGGGATGTGCACGCCCGCCGTCAGCAGCAGCTCGCCGCCCAGGATGTACGGGTAGGGGTCGGACATCTCCGAGGTGTGCGCGGAGTGGACCGAGACGTCCGCGGCCGGCGGCCCGGCGATCTGGCGCAGGGCCAGGTCCTCGCGCGCGAGAAGGGCGGAGAGCGGGATCGGCGGGGTGGGGGGAACGGGCGGCGGCGTGTCGGGCATGATGGGCGATTCCTCCATCCCGTTCCGTTCAAGTGGATGAAACGTACACTTCGCAGTCGCTTTCCGGCCACCTACTGTCGGTCGGAGCCGGCGGCCGCGGGTACGGGCGGTTGTCCCCGCGACGAGCCACCGGGCAAACGCCATTGCACGACACGCCACCGGGAGTGCGCGAAGGAGGCCCCATGGCCGTCGACTACATCGTGATCGTCGTCTATCTGGCCGGGATGCTGGCCATGGGCTGGTGGGGCATGCGCCGCGCCCGGTCCAAGAGCGAGTTCCTGGTGGCGGGCCGCCGGCTCGGCCCGGCCATGTACTCCGGCACCATGGCGGCGATCGTCCTCGGCGGCGCCTCCACCATCGGCGGGGTGGGCCTCGGCTACCAGTACGGCCTCTCCGGCGCGTGGATGGTCCTCACCATCGGGCTCGGGCTGCTCGCCCTGTCCGTCTTCTTCTCCGCGCGGATCGCCCGCCTGAAGGTCTACACCGTCTCCGAGATGCTCGACCTGCGCTACGGCGGCCGGGCCGGGGTGATCTCCGGTGTCGTCATGTGGGCGTACACCCTCATGCTCGCGGTCACGTCCACGATCGCCTACGCCACGATCTTCGACGTCCTCTTCGACGTGAACCGCACCCTCGCGATCGTCCTCGGCGGCTCGATCGTCGTCGCGTACTCCACCCTGGGCGGCATGTGGTCGATCACGCTCACCGACATGGTGCAGTTCGTGGTGAAGACCGTCGGCGTACTGCTCCTGCTCCTGCCCATCGCCGTCGTCAAGGCGGGCGGCTTCGCCGAGATGAGGGCCCAGCTGCCCACCGACTACTTCGACCCGCTGGGCATCGGCGGCGAGACGATCTTCACGTACGTGCTGATCTACACCTTCGGCATGCTCATCGGCCAGGACATCTGGCAGCGGGTCTTCACCGCCCGCAGCGACCGCACCGCCCGGTGGGGCGGCACCGTCGCGGGCACCTACTGCCTGGCGTACGCCGTGGGCGGCGCGGTCATCGGTACGGCGGCCAAGGTGCTGTACCCGGACCTCGCGAGCGCCGACGACGCCTTCGCCACCATCGTCCGGGACGAGCTGCCGACGGGCGTGCGCGGGCTGGTGCTCGCCGCCGCGCTGGCCGCCGTGATGTCGACGTCCTCCGGGGCCCTCATCGCCTGCGCGACCGTCGCCAACAACGACATCTGGGCGCGGCTGCGGGGGGCCGTGCGGTCGGCGGGCGAGGAGCACGACGAGGTCAAGGGCAACCGGGCCTTCATCCTCCTCATGGGCGTCGCCGTGATCCTCACCGCGATCGCGCTCAACGACGTCGTCGAGGCGCTGACCGTGGCGTACAACCTGCTCGTCGGCGGGCTGCTGGTGCCGATCCTCGGCGGGCTGCTGTGGCGGCGCGGCACCGCGGCGGGCGCGCTCGCCTCCGTCGCCGCCGGCGGCCTCGCCGTCACCGGCCTGATGGCGGCCTACGGCATCCTCGCCAACCAGCCCGTCTACTACGGCCTTGCCTCCTCCCTCGCCGCCTACGTCGTCGTCTCCCTGGCGACGAAGCCGACCGACGAGGCGGTGCTCGCCGCCTGGCGCGACCGGCTCGCCGGCCGGGCGGCTCCCGAACCCACGGCCTCCGAGCCGACGGCCTCCGAGCGGACAGACGACAACCGAACCCGTGTCCGAAGCAGCGGCGACTCCACAGTAGAGTCGTATACCGGTCAGTAGTGGTACTGAGCAGTACCTGCGCGACGAAGCGTAAGAAAGAAGGCATTTCCCCATGAGCAGCAACGAGACGCCCCGCGGCCCGGTCGACTCCTCCCGCGTCCCGCGGTACGCCGGCCCCGCGACCTTCGCCCGGCTGCCGCGCCTCGACGAGGTCGGCACCGCCGATGTCGCCGTGATCGGCGTGCCGTTCGACTCGGGCGTCTCGTACCGGCCGGGCGCCCGCTTCGGCGGCAACGCCATCCGCGAGGCCTCCCGCCTCCTGCGCCCGTACAACCCGGCGCAGGACGCCTCCCCGTTCGCCCTCGCCCAGGTCGCGGACGGCGGCGACATCGCCGTCAACCCGTTCAACATCAACGAGGCCGTGGAGACCGTCGAGGCCGCCGCCGACGACCTCCTCTCCACCGGCGCCCGCCTGATGACCCTCGGCGGCGACCACACCATCGCCCTGCCCCTGCTGCGCTCGGTCGCGAAGAAGCACGGCCCGGTCGCGCTGCTCCACTTCGACGCCCACCTCGACACCTGGGACACCTACTTCGGTGCCGAGTACACCCACGGCACCCCGTTCCGCCGCGCCGTCGAGGAGGGCATCCTCGACACCTCGGCGCTCTCCCACGTCGGCACCCGCGGCCCGCTCTACGGCAAGCAGGACCTCACCGACGACGAGAAGATGGGCTTCGGCATCGTCACCTCCGCCGACGTCTACCGCCGCGGCGCCGACGAGATCGCCGACCAGCTGCGCCAGCGCATCGGCGACCGCCCGCTGTACATCTCCATCGACATCGACTGCCTCGACCCCGCCCACGCCCCCGGCACGGGCACGCCGGAGGCGGGCGGCATGACCTCCCGCGAGCTGCTGGAGATCCTGCGCGGCCTCGCGTCCTGCAACCTGGTGTCGGCGGACGTCGTCGAGGTGGCCCCCGCGTACGACCACGCGGAGATCACCTCCGTGGCGGCCTCCCACACGGCGTACGAACTCACGACGATCATGTCCCGGCAGATCGCGGCGGCCCGCGAGGCCGGTAAGGAGAACGAGGGCAAGTGACCCACGACCACGACCTGGAACTTCGCCCGACGGCCGCCCAGACGGAGGCCGCGCTGAACCCTCCCCCCGGCCGCACCGGCGGAGACCTGGTCGTGGAGACGCTGGCCGGGCTGGGCGCGACCACCGTGTTCGGGCTGCCCGGCCAGCACGCCCTCGGCGTGTTCGACGCCCTGCGCCGCTCCGACCTGCGCTACATCGGGCTGCGGGTGGAGAACAACGCCGCCTTCGCGGCGGACGCGTACGGCCGGATCACCGGCGAGGCGGCCCCGCTGCTGCTGTCGACGGGACCGGGCGCGCTGACGTCACTGGCGGCGCTCCAGGAGGCGGCGGCGGCCTCGGCACCCGTCCTCGCCGTCAGCAGCCAGATCCCGACGGCCGGCCTCGGCGGCGGCCGCCACGGCTACCTGCACGAACTCCCCGACCAGGCCGCGTCCTTCCGCGGCGTGGTGAAGTCCGTCCACACCGTGCGCACCCAGTCCCAGATCCCGTCCGCGATCGCCGCCGCCTGGAAGTCGGCGCTGACCGCCCCGCACGGGCCCGTCTGGGTGGAGATCCCGCAGGACGTGCTGCTCGCCGAGACGCACCTGCCGGTGGTGACCGGGGTGGACGCCACCCCGGAGGACCTGGTCCCGCGCCCCGAACTCACGGCCGTGGCCGCCCACCTGCTCTCGCACGCCGAGCGCCCGGCGATCATCGCGGGCGGGGGAGTGGTCCGCGCGGACGCCTCGAAGAAGCTGCGGCAGCTCGCGGAGAAGCTCCAGGCACCGGTCGTCACCACCTTCGGCGGCAAGGGCGCCTTCCCCTGGGAGCACCCGCTCTCCCTCCAGTCCTGGCTGGAGGACCGCCACACCACCGACTTCCTGGAGGACGCCGACGTCCTGCTGGTGGTCGGCTCCGGCCTCGGCGAACTCTCCTCGAACTACCACACGTTCAAGCCGCGCGGCCGGATCGTCCAGATCGAGGCCGACCTCGGCAAGCTCGAGTCCAACCACCCGGCGCTCGGCATCCACGCGGACGCCCGCCTCGCCCTCCAGGCACTGCTGGAGACGACGCGCGAGCGGGAGGACGCCACGGCCCCGGCGCGCGTCCGGGAGGTCCTCGACAAGGTGGCCGCGCGCCTCGCCGCGCAGGACCTCGCCCTGGAGCAGCGGGTGCTGGCCTCGGTCCGCCGGGCCCTGCCCGCGCGGGCGCCCTCCTTCTGGGACATGACGATCCTCGCCTACTGGGCCTGGTCCGCCTTCGACCCCCAGGGCCCCAACCGCATGCACTCCGCCCAGGGCGCCGGCGGCCTCGGCTACGGCTTCCCGGCCGCCCTCGGCGCCGCCGCGGCCGACCCGACGACCCCGGTCCTCGCCGTCTCCGGCGACGGCGGCGCCCTCTACTCCATCGCCGAACTGGCCACGGCCCGCCAGTACGACCTGAACGTCACCTGGCTCATCGTCGACGACGGCGGCTACGGCATCCTCCGCGAGTACATGACGGACGCCTTCGGCCAGGCCACGGCGACGGAACTGACCCGCCCCGACTACGCGGCCCTGGCGGAGTCCTTCGGGGTGCCCGGCGTGCGGACGACCCCCGAGTCCCTGGAGTCGGACCTGGCGAAGGCACTGGCGACGCCGGGCCCGTCGGTGGTCGTCCTCCCGGCACTGCTGCGGATGTTCGCACCGACGCACCTGGGCTGAGCCCGGCGCTCCCCGCACCGAGGCCCGTACCGCGACGCGCACCGAGACCCGTACAGCGGCCCGCACCGCGACGCGCACCGAGGCCCGCCCTCGCCCGGCGCCCCCGTGACTCGCGTGACGCAACGCTCCATAATCAGCGGGGAGTTGACGCGAAGACCGGTCGGGGGGCGTGGTGCGGAGCGTGCGTGCGGGGAACACCAGTGAAGCGCTGGCGCAGGCGGTCGCCCGTGTCCGCGGCACCCGCGGACAGTCCGTCGGCACCGGCTTCCTCGCCGCCGACGACCTGGTGCTGACCTGCGCCCATGTCGTCTCCGACGCGCTGGGCCTGCCGCGTGGCGAGTCTGTCGCGGCGGGCGCGGAGATCCGCCTCGACTTCCCGCTGACCGGTGCGCAGGCCGGTCCGCCGGTCCGTACCGCCCGGGTCGAGCGGTGGATACCGATCCGCCCCGACCGCACCGGAGACGTGGCCGTGCTGAGGCTGGCCGCGCCCGTCCCCGGCACCCGGCCGCTGCCCATGGCCGAGCCCGCCGGCGTGTGGCAGCACGAGGTCGGCGCCGTCGGATTCACCGGCGGCGAGCCGGACACCACCTGGTTCCGGGGCCGCCTCGGCGGGCCGACCGGCGAGGGCTGGATCCAGCTGTCCCGGGCCGACGGGCAGGCCGCGCACATTCGGGGCGGGTTCAGCGGCAGCCCCGTCTGGGACGGTGAACTCGGCGCGGTCGTCGGGCTCGTCGTGGCGGCCCAGCGCGAGCGGGAGGCCCAGCAGTCCTACGTCCTGCACACCCGGACCCTGCTGCGGGAGCTGCCCGAACTGGCGCCGGTGATCCGCCCGGCCTCCCCGTTCCGGGGCCTGGCCACCTTCCGGGAGTCCGACGCGGACGTCTTCTTCGGCCGGGACGCCGACATCGAGGACGTGCTGACGGCCCTGCGCGGGCAGCGGCGCACGGTCGTCCTCTACGGCCCCTCCGGCAGCGGCAAGTCGAGCCTGGCACTGGCCGGTGTCGCACCGCGTATGCAGCGGGAGGGCCACGACGTGCTCGTGGTGGACGCCGGCCAGGTCGCCTCCCCGCGCACGGCCCTCGGCACCGCCCTGTTCGAGGCCGTACGCGGCGAACGCTTCGGCCCGCGACGGGCGGGCAGCGCCGCCGAGGTGGAGACCCTGCTCGCCGAGAAGGGCCTGGCGGACACGCTGTACGTCCTGCGGGGCGGTGCCGACGGCAGGACCCTCGTCGTCCTCGACCAGGCCGAAGCCCTTCTGGACCGCACCGAGACGGAAGTGAACGAGGCCGTCGACCTTCTGCTCACGGAACGCGGCCCGGACGCCGCCACCCGGGTGCTGGTCACCCTGCGGGCCGACTTCATGGACGCCGTACTGAGGCATCCCCGGCTCGGCCCGGCACTGCGCGGCGGCCGGACACTGCCGCTGACCCCCATGACCCGCGACCAGCTGGCCGAGGTCATCACCCGCCCCCTCGACCGCGTCCCCGCCGTGGACTACGACCCCGGCCTGGACCGGCGCATCCTCGACGACGCCGGCGGCGAACCCGGCATCCTGCCGATGCTCGGCTTCGTCCTGCGGCAGCTGTGGGACCGGCGGGACGCCGGCCGGCTGCGGGCGACGGCGTACGAGGAGATGGGCGGCGTCTCCGGCGCGCTGGAACGCCACGCGGAACAGGCCTGGCGGGAGTGCGTGGCCGGCCGGCCGGACCTGGAGGCGGAGGCACTGCGCCTGCTCACCGGTCTGGTGCGGCTCCTGCCCGGCAGCGACACCCCGCTGCGCCGCAGACTCACCCGCCAGGAGGCGGGCGAGACCCGGTGGCAGCTCGCCCGCGCCTTCGCCGAACGGCGCCTGCTGGTGCTGCACGGCGACGAGGGCGAGCCGGAGACCGCCGAACTGGCCCACGAGGCGCTGATCACCGCCTGGCCGGTGCTGCGCCGGCAGGTCCAGGCGGACGGCGAGTTCCTGGCGGCCCGTGCGGAACTGGCCCACGACCTGGAGCGCTGGCACCGCGCCGACCGCTCCCCCGACCTGCTCCCCGGCCCGCTGCACCTCGCCGCACTGCAACGGCGGCTGGCCGACCGCGAGCCCGAACTGACACCGGAGGAACGCGACTTCCTCGCTCTGGCGCGAGCGAGGCAGCGGGCGCGGCGGAATCGGGTGCGGGCGGGGTGGGTGGCGGTGGCGGTGGTCTTCGCGCTGATCGTGGGGCTCGGGACCTTCCTCCTGTACCAACGCCACATCAGCGAGGAGCGGGAGGCCCAGGGGCGGTCTCGGGCGCTGGCCGGTTTCGCGGACGAGACAGCCGGGAGCAACCCGGCGCTCGGCATCCTGAGTGCGGTGGCCGCGTACGACGTGGCGCCGACGAGGGAGGCGCGCAACGCGCTGATGCGGCAGTACGAGGGCTACCAGGACTCCTTGTGGATCCTCAGTGGCGCCCAGGGCAAGATCAGAGGAGTGGCCACCAGCAATGACGGCAGGGTGACCCTGGTGACCACGCGGTCCGGGCGGGCGACGCTGTTCGTGCGCGTGGGGAGGAAGGTCCTCAGGCACCAGCTCGGCCTGCCGGCCGTCGCTCAGGTACCGATGGTGAGCGGTGATGGGCGACGCATCGCGTATGTGGCGTTGGGGGACGAGTCGGACGTCCTGTACTGGCATGACGTACAAGCGGACGCACGGACGCCGGATGCTCTGCTGGGGGAGCGGCATGCCATCGAGGATGCGACGTTCGTGAGCGCGAGCCGGTTCATCGAGTCACACGAAAACCCTTTCGGCCTGGCCGCTTTGTCGCGGGACCGCAGTCGCATCGCCGCGGTGGACGGCGACGGGCGGCTGCGGGTGTGGGACCTTGACCGTCCGCAGCGTACGGCGACCAGGCTGGGCGTGAGCGACGTCCGGACCGTGCGGTTCGGCCCGGATCGGAACACGCTGGTGGTGGAGAGGGAGGTCAAGGGGGAACCGGCGGAGTCCGGCTCTTCCGCGGTGGCGATCGACGTGCCCACGAACCGGATGCGGGTGCTGGTGGACCGGGTGGACCAGACGAGTGGCGGCTTGGCGGCCCTCGCTGTGTCGGGTGACGGCGGCGTGCTGGTCACCTGCTCGGACGGCGGCCTGAACTCCATAGTGCGGGCCGTGCGCGTGGCGGACGGCCGGGAAGTGTCACGGCACAAGACCGGCCTCTTCTGCTTCCAGATCAACGTCAACGAGACGGGAAGCCGCTTCGCGACGCGAGAAGAGACCGACGGCTGGATCGTCGTCACAACGGGGCCCGGCGAGCGACGACGCAGTATGCGCAAAGCGCTCGGGCCCGCCACGGGGGACACCGCCGGGATGCCTCTGTTCGGTACGGCGTCCGCTCCGGTCGTGCTCGCCTGGGGCCAGGAAGTGGTGACCGCCCGACCGGTGACGACGCGGGTCGTCGACTTCGACAGCCAGCCTCACCTGCTCGACGACGATACGGCGGTGGTGCACCTCGGCAGCCATGGAGAGCAGCTCGGGCTTATCGACATGAGCGACACATTTACGCGGCAGGATGGCGGCTTCGAGATTGTTGCCAAGGTGGATCGAGGCGTCAGATCGGAGCCGGGCACGGACTCCCTGGCACCCATCGCCAATCCCTCCGGAACCCTGGTGGCCGACCAGATCGCGCCCGACACCGTGGTACTCCGGGAACTCCCCTCGCTCAAGAAGCGGACCACAATCACCGCGCGCCGGCCGCCGGAGGGTAGACCGGTGCACTTCATGTTCCTTGATGACGACGAGGTGCTGAGCACGTCCGGCACCCATATCCAGCAGTGGGACGCGGTCACCGGCCGGGAGACCGCTCAGCCCATCGACGTACCGGAACTCGAGCTGACACGGGAGAAGGAACCACAGGTCTTCGTCAGACCGCACCCGGACCGTGAACACCTGACCATCAACATCCTGGGCGACGACAGGCTGTACGTCATCGACCGGCACACAGCCGAGGAGGACAAGGGCCGGGGTGTCCGCTTCGGTGACGACCTCCAGTATTCCGTCCTGCGGGAGAGTGGGCGGTACGCCCTCGTGGTCACGATGGGCAACATGATCGAAGGCTGGTCGATATCGCCCGATGGCCTCGCGCGGCGGGTGATCGGCCCCTTGGGGCCCGTGGATGCGTCCGACTTCCGGCTGACGTACCAGCGGGGCGGGTTCACGGTCGCCGCCGGGACGACCGTGCGCGTCGTCAGCTTCACGGAGCCCGACCGCGCCGACTCCTACGTCTTCGGGCTGGAACAGACGTTCCTCGCCATGTCCCCCGACGGAAAGACGCTGCTGCGGAGCAACACGGGAGAGGCCCAGGCGACCTGGTTCCGGCTCGACCCCGGGCTGTGGAAGCGCCACCTGTGCGGCATCCTCGGGCACGACCTCACCGAGGAGGAGCGGCGCACCCTGCCCGCGGCCGTGCCGGACCAGATCTGCCCGGCGTGACCGACGACCCGTCCTACCAGATCGCCTCGACCCACTCCGGGTGGTCGATGAACGGGTTCCGGTTCTTCTGGTAGGTGTCGTAGATGACCTGGTTGCGGCGCTCCTCGAAGGCGTCCGGCGGGTCCTCGTCGTTCCACTGCTTGAGCACCGACAGCCGGCCCATGTACGGGTTGCTGCCGTTGCTGACGCTGTCGTTGCCCTCCAGGTCGGCCCAGCCGTCGCCGCCCTCGTAGCGGACGATCATGTAGAAGATCATGCGCGCCACGTCGCCTTTGACGGCGTCGCGCGGCTCGAAGGAGTTGGAGTCGGTGAGGCTGCCGCCGGAGTTGGTGAAGCCGCTGCCGCCGTTGTCGAAGTCCTTGTTGCCCCGTATCCCGTTGACCTGGACGTCCTCCGGGCGGATGTGGTGCAGGTCGGTGCCCGGACCGGTCGAGGTCGTCAGGTCGCCGTGGCTGATGGCCCACACGTGCTCGCGGTTCCAGTCGCCGACGTCACCGCCGTTGAGGGTCTTGCTGCGGGAGATGCCCGAGTACAGCAGCTTGACGTTGTTGCTGTTCGCCGGGTCCTGGTCGGTGACCTTCAGCGCCTCCCAGAGCGCCGAGTAGGACAGCTTGTTCTGGCTGCTGATGATGGTGTGCAGCGAGGACTTGAGGCTGGTGCCCGTCTTGCCCACGGCGTTCTTGTAGTACGTCGAGTCGTACGCCGTCGTGGTCGCCGCGGCGGGGGTCGCGGTGAGCGCGGGGGTGGTGAGGCCGGCCAGGACGGCGGCCGTGGCCAGGGCCACTGACTTCCAGCGGCGGGTGCGTGTCGCCAGCATGTGGGGTCCCATCTACGCG
The DNA here is from genome assembly GCF_011193355.1 of Streptomyces sp. JB150. Classification (GTDB taxonomy): domain Bacteria; phylum Actinomycetota; class Actinomycetes; order Streptomycetales; family Streptomycetaceae; genus Streptomyces. The sequence continues at coordinate 2,698,206 of NZ_CP049780.1, read as the reverse complement.
GGTTGATCGGAGGCGGCACCCGGGAGAGTGGCATGGACATGCAGTCGAATGGGTGACAGGTGGGTGTCGGTTGGATGACGGGAACGGACAACTCGCGTCACTCGGCGCGAGAGCGCCCCGTTCAGGCCGCCTTGCCCGGCAGGAAGTCCTTCCACTTCTCCTCGTACACGGCCCGCTGCTCCGCGAACCCGCGCTCGAACGCCTCGCACTCCTCGGGGTTGAAGTTGCCCGAGGGGATGCCGCCGGCCGGGATGAACTCCGCGATGCCCCGCACCAGTTCCAGTGCCGCCGCGGCCCGCGCCTCCGGCTGCCTGGCCGTCGCCTCGTACAGCTGGCCGCCCACCTTGTCCAGGAGCCGGCGCAACTTGTCCTCCGGGCCATTGGTGATCACGTTACGTGCGCGGCCCGGCCTGCCCAGCTCGTCGGTTCCGGCGCCGATACGTTCCAGCGCCCACAGTGCCGCGTACAGCCGCCCGCACGACTGTGCGATGTCACGCTTCCGCTGCCCCACCGCGCCCCCTTCGTCGGCCCGGCGTAGTCCTACCCGCTGCCCGGCCTCGTCATGTGAGCGCCGGGCGAACCGGCAGTCCGCCGTCCCTCACCGCACCGACGAACAAGGCCCAACCGGCCGCCGGGAAGACCACGGCGGGGCCGGCCGGGTTCTTGGAGTCGCGGACGGGGATGCCGGTGGGGTGGTTGTCGAGGACTTCCAGGCAGCTGCCGGCGTTGTTGTCACTGTGCGAGGACTTGCGCCAGCCGCTCAGCGCGGCTGTGTTCGGGATGGTGTGCTCAGCCATGGTCTCCGTGCTCCCTACGGTGAGTCGCATGCCTGCAGCGGCGCCCTCCGGTCAGACCGGGAGAGTGCCGTTCCCGACCGCCCTGACGAACAAGGCCCAACCGGCCGCCGGGAAGACCACGGCGGGGCCGGCCGGGTTCTTGGAGTCGCGGACGGGGATGCCGGTGGGGTGGTGGTCGAGGACTTCGAGGCATCTGTCGGCCTCCGGCCCGCTGTAGGACGACTTGCGCCAGCCGTTCAGTGTGGCCGCGTTCGTTATCGCGCGGTCAGTCATGGTGCCCGTACTCCTTCGCAACGGTCCTGAGCAAGGCCAACGACTCCTTGAGCGGCAACGCGTCGCTCAGCGCGAGACTGTAGCGATTCTCCAACTGGCGGACCACGGAGGGAGAGTCGTGCAGTTTCCCCATCCCGTGACCCTCGGTGTAGGCGAGAGGCGGCTGGTCCTCGAAGCACATCAGCGTGAGCATGCCCTTGGCGAGCGGATGCCCCCCACGCTGAACGGCATCACATGCGCGCGGATACGCCCGGTCTCGGCCAGCCGTACGACGTGCGTGATCTGCTCCGCCATGACCTCGGCGCCGCCGATGGGGCGCCGCAACACGGTCTCGTCCAGCATCGCCCACACGACGGGCGTCACCGGATCCTCGAGGATCTTCGCCCGCTCAAGGCGTGTGACAACGCGCCTGTCACGCTCCTCTTCACTCACCGGAGGGAACGCCGAGCCCAGAACCGCACGCGCGTACCTTTCCGTCTGGAGAATGCCCGGGAAGTACGCCACGGCGAACTCGAGGATCACCGACGCCTGTTGTTCGAGTACGCGCACCTTCTCGAAGTACTCGGCGATCGACACGTCCTCGTCCCGCGGCAGAAAACTGCTCAACACGTTCCCCGTGTTCAGAGTCCTGTCCAGCCGTCGCGCGTCCTCGTGTGACGGCACCCTGCGGCCCGCCTCGATGTGGGCGATGTGCGAACGGGTCATGATCGCCATGTCGGCCAGTTGCTGCTGTGTCAGGCCGGCCGCCTCGCGCTGCTGCTTGAGCCAATCGCCGTAGATGGTGCCCACCGGATCGACTCCCTTGCGACAAGTGACTGGTCACACCCGACCCCCCGGCGAGCCTAGCCAAGCTCCTCTCAGTCTGTGAGCGGATCACCACAGAGAGCGAACACCGCATGGAGTCGAGGCATGTCCCACCGCATCACCCGCATCACCGGTCTCACCGAACCGCTGCTCCGGCTGCTGCGCCGCCGACGGCGCCCCGGTGCCGGCGTCCAGGGGCCGTCCGTCCGCCCCGCCGGTCCGCGGCCGCCGCGTCCGGGTACGGCCCGCCCGGCCGCGGTGCCGGGGATCGGCCTCGGCTCGCTCGGCATGCCGGCGGTGGAGAGGGAGGCGGGCAGGTGACGGGCGACGCGCACGGGCGGGTGCTGTCCTGGACCGGGGCGGACGGCAAGCGCTGCATCGTCGTCACGGACGGGAACGGCCTCCTGTCCCGGTCGGCCGACACGGTGGAGCGCGTGCGACTGGACATGGCCGCGGGGCTGCTCGACCACGCGGCGGACCTGCTCGCGGACGAGCGCGTGACCGCCGCGCAGCTCCGCTTCACGCTCGCCCGCATGCGCGAGGCGCTGGCCGACGTCCACCGGATCGCCGAGAGCCGGGGTGCCGGCCTGCCGTGACAGCGGTGCGTGCAACCGTTGGCCAGGCCCGTGAGTCAAGTAGGGCATGGCTCACCTCAGACCGCGCCGTACCCACGTGCTCGGCGCCACTCTCGCCGCCGGCGCCCTCATATCCACGGCGGCAGCCGCGTCCCCGGCGGCCGCCGCCACCCCCACCGTCAGCTGCACCTCGGCGAACGCCGCCCTCGCGGCGAAGCTGAAGAAGGACATCACCGCCGCCCTCGCCAACCGCAAGGGCACGATCGCGGTCGGTGTGTACGACCGCAGCACCAAGACGACGTGCACGCTGCGCGCCTCCACCGCCTTCGACTCGGCGAGCGTGGTCAAGGTCACCGTCCTCGCCGCCCTGCTGTGGGACGCGAAGAACCAGGGCCGGTATCTCACCGAGCGTGAGGCGAGCCTCGCGAAGGCGATGATCACCAAGTCGGACAACGCCTCCACGAGCACCCTGTGGAAGCAGCTCGGCATGACGAAGATCAAGGGCTTCCTCGCCGCCGCGGGCATGACCCAGACCAAGCCCGGCGCGAACGGCTACTGGGGCCTGACCCAGATCACGGTGACCGACGAGCAGAAACTGCTGAAGCTCATCACCGCCAAGAACACCGTCCTCAGCGACAACTCCCGCGCGTACATCCTCAAGCTCATGAGCCAGGTCGTCTCCTCGCAGCGCTGGGGCACCCCGTACGGCGTCCCCGCCGGCGTCACCGTCGCCGTGAAGAACGGCTGGCTCTCGCGCGCCACCAACGGCTGGCGGGTCCACAGCATCGGCGCCTTCAAGGGCGGCGGCCACGACTACACCATCACGGTGCTGACCCACGGCAACAGCACCATGAACTACGGCATCACCACCATCCAGAACGTCGCCAAGGTCGTCCACCGCGACCTGGCCGCCGTCTGACCCGGCCGACGCTTCCTCGCCCTCCCCGAGTGTGTGGCCGTTCATGACGCTCGGGGCAAGGTGCCGGTCGAGAAACTCGTTGGTATGTCGATGGGCGACCACAGCCGGGTACCTCGCCTGGGGGCCCGGCCGCAGCGGAGGCGGAGGGCCGCCGGACCGGTTGCGGTCTAAGGTCGGGATTGACCGCTCGTTCGTTCGCAGTGAGGTTTCTCCATGTCCACGCCTTTTACGGATCCGGCTGTTGCCCACTTCGGCCGTGACGGGATGCGTCGCTTCGGCCTGGCCGGGGCAGCTGGTGCGCACGTGCCGGAGGCGTCGCGCTCGTGGCTGACGGAGACGGGTGTGCCGGTGCAGGTCGCCCCTTACTTCCTGGCCGCCACCACCACTGACGCTGTACCACTGGGAACGTACGCGGGACACCGAGGCGCCCGGCATCTCCCGGCAGAGCTGGAGCAGTGGGCGCGGATCGGCCACGACGGACTCGCCCAGCTGTGCGTGCGTCCGGATGGTGCGGTGCAGGCGGTGTTCCTCGATGGTGAGGCGGACGACATGTTCGTCAACACGGACCTCGCCACGTTGAACGCCTGCCTGGCGGCACTGGACCGCGGACTACCCGTGATCGCCGCCGCGCCGGGCCTGCCGGAGGCAGCGGCGGCCTTCCGCCGGCTCAACGAGGAGGTGCGCGGCATCGACCCGACGGCCTTCGAGGAGCGGGAGAGCTGGTGGCCACGCATTCTGGACGACGTACGCCACACCCTCAACTTCCCTTTCTCCGCAGCCTTCGAGTACATCGATGAAACCGGCGCCAGGCAGATCGTCACGGACGCCACCGGACCTGGACGACTCCACCCTGAGGAGATACTCCGGCGTCGGCTGGAAAGGGAGGGGGTACCCGCGGAGCGAGTGCGCCGGATCTATTGCGAGCTGCAGCCGTGCATGATGCCCGGTCACTACTGCGCCGTGTGGCTGCACCGCGTCTTCCCCCAGGCTGAGTTCACCCACAGCTTCGACTACGGTGATGACGCCGCCGGCCGGGAGCAGGGCGTGAAGGAGTTGATCACCTTCGCGGCACAGCAGGCGGGCCGCCGGTGAACGCGGGCATATGGGCGCGCCCGGCGGCGGGTCGGGAACCGGCCGGAGCCGCCCTGCTGAGCTGGCTGACGGACCCGGCGGCACCGCGCCTGTGCCTGGTGACGGGCAGCGCCGGCTGCGGTAAGTCGCAGTTGATGGCCTGGCTGGTGGCCCACGGGTCTCGTCCCGGGACAGTGCCCGAGCGGCGTGTGCACGGGTTCGCCCCTTTGGCCGGGCAGGGCGTTCGGGTGGCCGTCTGGACGTTGGCAGACCAGCTCGGAGTGACGGCACGCGCGCCCGGAGAGCTGCGCGCAGTCCTCGCGGCTGACATGCGCCGTACCGTGATCGTCCTGCCGGACCTGCACGCTGCCACCGACCCGCAGGCGCTGACCGATCTTGTGAGCGGGCTGGTCGGCCTGGAGCACCTACGACTGGTCGTCGAGGCGCGGACAGGTGTCGATGCTGTACCGGCACTGAAGGCGCTCGCACCGGCGGTGCTGGACCTGGACGAGCCGCACTGGACGGACCCTGTCCGCGCCGAGGCATGGCGGGCCACCCATCCTACGCCGCTGGGTCCGCCACCCGCCGAAACCGCTGAGAAGCCACTCAACCTCGACGACCCGGACGTCATCTGTACGGCGGACCCGAGCCGGGTGACGACAGCGTACGAGACGAATCCGGATGAGCAAGGCGGTCTGCGTGCGGCCTGGCTGCGCGCGGGCCAGTCCCTGCTGCACGATCATGAACCCGCCGACAGGGCCCTCGTTCTGCTGGCCGGGCTCGGCGACGGGGCGGATCCGCGGGTGCGGCCCGCGCTGGAGCAACTGGCGTCCGGGGCGCCGTGGCGGCTGCTCTGGAGCCGCGTACGCGGAGACGTGACCCCACCGTGGCCCGGCCCCGTTCTCGCGCTGGCGTCCGACAGCCCCGGCCCATTGGAAGGGCGGCTACTCGTCGCCGACCACCAGGGCACCCTGCGACTCGTGTCGCTCTCCGACGCTGCACCGGCCGGCCGTCTTCCCGAACCGGTGCCGGATGTCGCCGACCTGTGCGCCTTGGCGGATGGGACGGTGGCGGTCGTGGACTCGGAAGGCCGTCTGCAGACGCGGCGCCTGCCCACCGCACCGCGTCCTTCAGGCCTGGCGGCACTGCTTGACGACGGATCGAGCGCGAGTGAGCGGGCGGCTGGTGCCCTCGTGACCGCAGCGGCAGAGGAACGGGCCACGGCCATCGCGGCTTCCGAACTCGCGGTGGCCTTGGCGGACGCCACGGGGCAGGTGCATGTCGTGCTCCTCGGCGACCCCAAGGGGGAGGCTGTGTCCGAGCGGCTGCACGAGGGATCGGTCCGAGCCCTGGCCGTGGTGGACGTTGCGGTGGACAGGGCGGACGGTGCAGCGGGTCGCACCCCGCTGGTGTACAGCGGGGGAGCGGATGGTCGGGTCAGGGCATGGGGCCCCGGACACGTCCCGATGGGCCTACCAGTAGCCGAACGCCCCCGTCCGGTGAACGCGTTGGCGGCCACCGTGACGAAGGCCGGCCTTACCCTGGCCGTCGCTTGGGGCGACGGGCTGATCGAGTATCACCGTTTGGAGGCACAGGAGGGACTCACCTTCCGCCCGGGTCCGCCGGTCAACTCCCTGTCGGTGACCGGCGAAGGGGATCTGCTGATCGGAACGGACGAGTCGCTGATGTGTCTCCGGCCGGTCTGAGGGTGTCTCAAGCCGCCTGCTTGCTTCGAGGATACGTTTGACGTACGTCTGATCGATTGCGAAGGTGAGGGGAGTTGACCACGAGGGGGACGTAGCGCGTGGGCAAGCAGCTGCCTGATGAACTCGTCGAAGTGCTCGACCTGGTGGGGGTCGAATGGCCGAACATCGATGAGGACGAAGTCCGCGACAGCGCCAAGGACTACCGCAACCTGGCCGAAGGTATACGGGACGTCATCGCCGAGGGCAACAAGGCTTGCGGACACATCGTCAGTGGCCGCAGCAAGGGCAAGACGGTTCAGGCGATCGACCGCCGCTGGGGCAAACTCACCACGAAGGACCTCACGACCTTCGCCAACGCCCTGGACGAACTGGGGGACGCCTTCGATGACTGCGCCGGCTTCATAGAAGGCTGCAAGATAGCCTGCATAGCCGAGTTGTCGGCCACGGCGGCGACCGCCACGGCCGGTGTCATCGGCATGTTCTTCACCGCCGGCCTCAGCGGGCTGCTCAGCGCAGCCGCGATCGGCGCCTGCCGTCTGGCCCTGCACGAGGCCATCGATTACGCGGTGGGGAAGGTCACCGAGACGGTGACCGACAAGATCGAGGCCAAGATCCTCACCAAGATCGAGGATGTGTTCACCGACCGCCTCGGTGCGGGCGACGAGACGACGTCCGACTACGCCATCGGTACCGCCGACATGGCCCAGGACCTCGTCATCGAGTTCGACGACTTCGACAAGGCGACCGGCGACTACGACAAGACGCGGGAGAACTTCGACAAGAAGAAGGGCGCCCACAAGACCGGCAGCGCCAAGCGCCGCGGATCGGTCGGGAAGGACAGCCGCTTCCACAAGCTCGCCGTTGTCATGGACAAGTGCGAGGACGTCGTCGACAAGAAGGCCGATGAAACGGTCGATGTGCTGAAGAAGCACGGCGGCGACATAGACAAGAGCAAGAAAGAGCACAAGGAGAAGGACAAAAAGGTCAAGGAGGATCTCGACGGCTGCGACAGCGGTGATGTGCCGATGTACCTGGTCAATCTTGACGGGAGTGTCGTGCAGCTCATGCCCAACGGAACCACTGCGCCGGTCAGTGGTGCGGATGAGTCCGGAATTCGGCTCCTTATGACCGAAGAGGGCGGAACCCGTACTTGGCGCCCGCGAGGCGGAGGGGAGAACCCCTATAGTGTTTCGGCGGGTGACAAGGGGCGTGTTGAATCGCAGCCGATTGATCCTGGCTCGACTCCCTTGGCTCGAGCCACACAGACTGCCCGGTACGCTAGGAAGGACTGGACGGGCAACAACTACGCTGCAGGGCGATTCATCGACGAGGACGGGCACGATTTCATCCTGGTCGGGTACAGCAAGAGTGTTCATTCTGAACGATCTGTGGGTTACCCGCTGCTGAGGGCAGGGCAGCAGGACAGCTTGCAATCCCTCTACACCGAGCGGGAGCCGTGCCAGAATCCTCCTTCCTTTTGTGACCGGTGGACTGCGAAGTACTTCGGTGAGAATCTGCCGGTAACTCACTCGCAGGCGTACGATCAATCACTGGAACGAAAAGAAGGCGAGAGCGACTATCAGTATCGAAGGCGTGTGGATGCTGAGCACATTGAATATCGCAAGAACCTGAAGAACTGGTACAAGACGCACACGCCGTCCGACCCCTATACGGGGTGAGGAAAGACACAGGGGAAGTATGATTTTCGGCATTACTCGGCAAGAGCTCGTTGCCACCTTCGGTGAGGACCGGATCAGGCTGGTTCCGCGGGAGGCGGCGGAAGCCGTCGGAGTCGGCGGGGAGACGCTCAGGTTCTTGAGTGAGATCGGTCTGCCCGAGAACGAGTTCATCTCCTTCGCGGGGGCGGAGGGAACGTCCACGGCCCTGCGCAAGGTTGCGGTACACGAGCTGGGTGGAACGTGGGACCTCCCACCCGGTGCCTCCGATTGGATCATGCTCGGCAATTTCGAGATCAGTGCCGTCGTCCTGGACGCTCGGTCGGGTGAGGTGCACCAGCTCGCCGAGGGGATCATGCGGCCCATTCCGCTGCACGGTGATGTGTCGTCCCTCGTTTACACCGTCTGCCAGCTGACACGCCTTGTTCAGGGTCTTCCCGAGGACTACGACGAGGATGAGGAGTTCCTCGAGGAGCTTGAGGGCACAGTTGATGCGCTCAAGCGATCCATCGCGGCTCAAGACCCGCGGCCTTTTGGCCATGAGTACAGTGAGTGGGTCGAGATCTTCACGTCGATCGGGGCTGGGACGCGTGGGTGACGGGACAGGCTCGTCCGCGCGGAGATTCCCGCGCTGGAAGCCGAGTCGCACGCCCTTGTCGAACTCACCTCAACCGGCCATGTCGACGTTCACCACATAGCGGCGCTGTTCACCATATAGCGGCGCTGCGTGAGATCGACCTCGGCGACCTTCCGCCTCGGCTCCGCGACTATGTCAGTGATCTGCTGGAAGGGTGAGAACTCGAGGCGACCCGCCCCACGCTTCACCGGGCCGTCTACCGTCCGTCACCGACCCTCCCTACGGTGGCGCCCATGCCTCTGAGAGCCATACGGCGAAGAGCCGTACTCGCCACCGCCGCCGCCACCCTCGCGGCGGCCACCTGCCTGACCGCCGCAGGACCCGCCAACGCACAAACCGGCGGGGCCTGTTCGCCCTCCGTCGCCATCGAGCGCTTCTCCGACGTACTCGACAAGACGACGTACGAGGGCACCTTCGTCGGCAACTTCTCGGGGCTGGCCGCCGACCGGGACGGCACCCTCGCGGCGGTCTCCGACCGGTCGGTGCTGTTCTCCCTCGACGGGCGGACGCTCCAGCCGCGCGGCGCGCTGCCGCTCGCGGACGAGAACGGCGCCGCGCTCGACTCGGAGGGGCTGGTCGTCGACCGGGACGGGACCTACCTCGTCTCCTCCGAGACCGAGCCCTCCGTCCGCCGCCACTCCCGTGACGGGCGGATCCTCGACCGGCTGCCCGTGCCGGACGCCCTGCGCGTCGCCCCGGCGGGCCGCGCGCCCGTCAACGGCACCTTCGAGGGGCTGACCATGACCCGCGACGGCCGCACGCTCGTCGCCGCCATGGAGTACGCCCTCGCCGGGGACGCGACCGGCACGGTCCGTTTCCAGACCTGGCGGCGGACGCACGGGGGCGACGGGTTCGTCACGGCCGCGCAGTACGCCTACCGCACCGACCCCGGCCTCGGCGTCCCCGAGATCACCGCGACGCCCGACGGGCGCCTCCTCGTGCTGGAGCGCGGCTTCACCGCCGGCGTCGGCAACACGGTCCGCCTCTACCTCGCCGACCCGCGCCGTGGCGCCACGGACGTCAGCGGGATCGAACACCTGACCGGGCAGGAGGGTGTGCGGCCGGTCCGCAAGACGCTGCTCGCCGACCTCGCCGACTGCCCCGACCTCGGCGCCACCGCCAAGCAGCCGCAGCCCAACCCGCTGCTCGACAACATCGAGGCCATGGCCGTCACCGGCCGCTCCCACGGCCGCCTGCACGTCCTGCTGGCCAGCGACGACAACCAGAACGCCGTCCAGACCACCCGCTTCTACTTCCTGCGCGTACGTCTCTGACCCGGCCGAGCCCATCCCCGTCCCGCCGCCAATTGTTGCGGAGGGATGAAATCCGCTTCCGTGCGCGTTGGTGCCTTCCGGCAGATCAGGCGAGAAACCGGATGAACACGGAGGGCACCCGCGTGAGCACGCAACGGGGATGGGCACGACGGCTGTGGGGCTATGCCTGGCGGTATCCCAAGGACGTCGTCCTCGCCCTCGGCTCCTCCCTCGCGGGCATGGCCCTGATGGCGATCGTCCCCCTGATCACCAAGGTGATCATCGACGACGTCATCGGTGACAAGACCCGCCAGATGGCCCCCTGGGCCGGCGCCCTCATCGGCGCCGCCCTCCTCGTCTACGTCCTCACCTACATCCGCCGCTACTACGGCGGACGGCTCGCCCTCGACGTCCAGCACGACCTGCGGACCGCGATGTACGCCACGATCACCCGGCTCGACGGGCGGCGCCAGGACGAGCTGTCCACCGGGCAGGTCGTCGGCCGGGCGACCAGCGACCTCCAGCTCATCCAGGGCCTGCTCTTCATGCTCCCGATGACCATCGGGAACTTCCTGCTCTTCCTGATCTCCCTGGTCATCATGGCGTGGCTGTCGATCCCGCTCACGCTGGTCGCCCTCGCCGTCGCGCCCGCCCTGTGGTGGATCGCCAGGCGCAGCCGCACCAAGCTGCACCCCGCCACCTGGTACGCCCAGGCGCAGGCCGCCGCCGTCGCGGGCGTCGTCGACGGCGCGGTCAGCGGCGTACGCGTGGTGAAGGGCTTCGGGCAGGAGGAGCAGGAGACGCAGAAGCTGCGCGAGGTCGGGCGGCGGCTGTTCGCGGGCCGGCTGAGGACCATCCGGCTCAACAGCCGGTACACCCCCGCCCTGCAGGCCGTCCCCGCCCTCGGCCAGGTCGCCATGCTGGCCCTCGGCGGCTGGCTCGCCGTCCGCGGCGACGTCACCCTCGGCACCTTCGTCGCCTTCTCCACCTACCTTGCCCAGCTCGTCGGCCCGGTCCGGATGCTCGCCATGGTCCTCACCGTCGGCCAGCAGGCCCGCGCCGGCACCGAACGCGTCCTGGAGCTGATCGACACCGAGCCCACCCTCACCGACGGCACCAAGGAGCTGCCCGCCGACGCCCCGGCGACCGTCGAGTTCGACGACGTCTCCTTCGGCTACGACCCCGAGCGGCCCGTCCTCGACGGCCTCTCCTTCGAGATCCGCCCCGGCGAGACCCTCGCCGTCGTCGGCGCCTCCGGCTCCGGCAAGTCCACCGTCTCCCTCCTCCTGCCGCGGTTCTACGACGTGACGCGCGGCGCCGTGCTGATCGGCGGGCACGACGTGCGCGAGCTGACCCTCGACTCGCTGCGCGCCGCGATCGGCCTGGTCCCGGAGGACTCGTTCCTCTTCTCCGACACCGTCCGCGCCAACATCGCCTACGGCCGCCCCGGCGCCACCGACGAGGAGATCGAGAAGGCCGCCCGCGCCGCCCAGGCGCACGGCTTCATCAGCGAGCTGCCCGACGGCTACGACACCGTCGTCGGCGAGCACGGCCTGACCCTCTCCGGCGGCCAGCGCCAGCGCGTCGCGCTCGCCCGCGCGATCCTCACCGACCCCCGCCTGCTGGTCCTCGACGACGCCACGTCCGCCGTGGACGCGCGCGTGGAGCACGAGATCCACGAGGCGCTGCGGCACGTCATGGAGGGCCGTACGACCCTCCTCATCGCGCACCGCCGCTCCACCCTGAACCTCGCCGACCGCATCGCCGTCCTCGACCGCGGGCGCCTCGCCGACCTCGGCACCCACGAGGAGCTGCAGGAGCGCTCGGCCCTGTACCGCCGCCTGCTCACCGACCCCGACGAGCTGGGCGGCGTCTCCCCGGGCCACATCCCGCCGGCCGCCCCCGCCGAGAAGGAGGACACCTCCGTCCGCGAGGAGCTGGACGCCGAGTTCGACGCCGAGCGGGGGGTGACGCCCCGGCTGTGGACCGGCGACCGCGAGCCGAAGGACACCGCACTCGCCGGCACCCCCGCCACCCCGGAGCTGCTGGCCCAGGTCGAGGCCCTGCCCCCGGCGACGGACACCCCGGACGTGGACGAGGCACGGGCGGTGCGCCCGGAGGACTCCTACGGTCTGCGCAGGCTGCTGAAGGGCTTCGGGGCGGCCCTGCTCGTCAGCCTCGCCCTCGTCGCCGTCGACGCGGGCATGGGCCTGCTCCTGCCCGTCCTGATCCGGCACGGCATCGACAGCGGTGTTTCCGAGCTGTCCCTCGGCGCGGTGTGGGCGGCGTCCGCGTTCGCCCTGGCGGCCGTGCTCGCCCAGTGGGCGGCGCAGACCGGGGAGATCCGGATGACCGGCCGCACCGGCGAACGGGTCCTCTACTCCCTGCGCCTGAAGATCTTCGCGCAGCTCCAGCGGCTCGGCCTCGACTACTACGAGCGGGAGCTGACCGGCCGGATCATGACCCGGATGACGACGGACGTGGACGCGCTGTCGACGTTCCTGCAGACCGGGCTGGTCACCGCGTTCGTCTCCGTCGTCACCTTCTTCGGCATCATGATCGCCCTGGTGGCGATCGACCTCCAGCTCGCCCTCGTCGTCTTCGCCACCCTGCCGCCGCTGATCGTCGCCACGTTCTTCTTCCGCCGGGCGAGCGTGAAGGCGTACGAGCTGGCCCGTGAGCGGGTGTCCGGGGTCAACGCCGACCTGCAGGAGACGGTCGCCGGGCTGCGGATCGTGCAGGCGTTCCGGCGCGAGCGGGACGGCGGGCGCCGGTTCGCCGAGCGCAGCGACGGCTACCGCAAGGCCCGCGTTCACGGGCAGTGGCTGATTTCCGTCTACTTCCCGTTCGTGCAGTTCCTGTCGTCGGTCGCGGCGGCGGCCGTGCTGGTCGCGGGCGCCGCGCGGATCGACGCGGGCACCCTCACCACGGGCGCCCTCGTGGCGTACCTGCTCTACATCGACCTGTTCTTCGCGCCGGTGCAGCAGCTCTCCCAGGTCTTCGACGGCTACCAGCAGGCGACCGTCTCCCTCGGCCGCATCCAGGAACTGCTCCGCGAGCCCACCTCCACGCGGTCCGCCGACAAGCCCCGCACGGTGGAGTCCCTGCGCGGGGAGGTCGCCTTCGAGGACGTGCACTTCGCGTACGGCTTGGCCGACGCGCCGGAGGAGGCCCTCACCGGCATCGACCTGCGCATCCCCGCCGGGCAGACCGTCGCGTTCGTCGGCGAGACCGGCGCGGGCAAGTCGACCCTGGTCAAGCTGGTCGCCCGGTTCTACGACCCGACGCGCGGCCGGGTCACCGTCGACGGCCACGACCTGCGCGACCTCGACCTCACCGCCTACCGCCACCGCCTCGGCGTCGTCCCGCAGGAGGCCTACCTCTTCCCCGGCACCGTCCGCGACGCCATCGCCTACGGCCGCCCCGACGCCACCGACGCCGAGGTGGAGGCCGCCGCCCGCGCGGTCGGCGCCCACGAGATGATCGCCCGCCTGGAGGGCGGCTACCTCCACGAGGTCGCCGAACGGGGCCGCAACCTCTCCGCGGGCCAGCGCCAGCTGATCGCCCTGGCCCGCGCGGAGCTGGTGAACCCGGACATCCTGCTCCTCGACGAGGCGACGGCCGCGCTGGACCTGGCCACCGAGGCCCAGGTCAACCAGGCCACCGACCGCCTCGCGGGCCGCCGTACGACCCTCGTCGTCGCCCACCGCCTCACCACCGCCGCCCGCGCCGACCGCGTGATCGTCATGGACCACGGCCGGATCGCCGAGGACGGCACCCACGAGGACCTGCTGGCGCGCGGCGGACGCTACGCCGAGCTGTGGCGCACGTTCGTGGGCGAGGACACCCCCGTGAACGCCTGACACCGGCCCCACACCGTCCCCTCCCGACCGCCCCGACGCAACCATCCGGCGTACGCCGCGCGTCCGTACATCCGTACGTCAATCTGCCGAGGGGTGCGGCACGGGAGGGGACGACTGTGGACTTGGGGGCGATACGACGGCGGATGGCGCTCGCGCTGTCCGTACTGACCGCGGCCGGCCTGCTCGCGCTCGCCGCGCCCGCGGAGGCGCACGCGGCGGCCGCGCCCTGTCCCGGGCGCAAGGTCAGGACGCTGCCGTTCTCCACGGGCTCGGTGCACGTGTACAAGAGCGGCGGGTACGTCTGCTCGGTGACCTACGCCAAGAACCCCGGCCCCCGGCGGACCATGTCGGTCAGCGTCCAGGCGCGCGGCCACCGGCCGGTGGTCCGCAAGGGCAAGTACCGCAAGCGCACGCCCGCCGTGACCGTGTACGCCGGGCAGCGCTGCGTCTGGGTCAAGGGCTCGGTGGGCGGAGGATCGGTCAGCTCGGGTTGGATCCTCTGCTGACGCCCGACACACCGTTCATCGAACTCCCCCTGGTGTGAACCGGGTTGCTCCGATAGCTTCCGGCGCACATCTGTTCTCACAGGGGAGGGTGCATGCGCAAGGCGCTCAGATGGCTGCTCGCGCTCACGGTGCTCATAGGCGCCTTGAGCACGGCGGGGACGGCCACCGCCGTCCAGCCGGAGGCCCAGGGCACGACCGACATCAAGGACCGGCTCCTCGCCGTACCCGGCATGAGCCTGGTGGAGGAGAAGCCGTACCCCGGCTACCGCTTCTTCGTCCTGAACTACGCCCAGCCGGTGGACCACCGCAACCCGGCGAAGGGCACGTTCCAGCAGCGGATCACCGTCCTGCACAAGGACGTCTCCCGCCCGACCGTCTTCTACACCAGCGGCTACAACGTCTCCACGACGCCCAGCCGCCGCGAGCCGACCCAGATCGTGGACGGCAACCAGGTCTCCATGGAGTACCGCTACTTCACCCCGTCCCGGCCCAGCCCGGCCGACTGGACCAAGCTGGACATCTGGCAGGCCGCCAGCGACCAGCACCGCATCTTCAAGGCCCTGAAGCCCGTCTACGACAGGAAGTGGCTCTCCACGGGCGGCTCCAAGGGCGGCATGACCGCCACCTACTACGAGCGCTTCTACCCCCGCGACATGGACGGCGTTGTCGCCTACGTCGCCCCCAACGACGTCGTCAACAAGGAGGACTCCGCCTACGACCGCTTCTTCGTCACCGTCGGCACCGAGGAGTGCCGCGACCGCCTGAACGGCGTGCAGCGCGAGGCGCTGGTGCGGCGCGAGTCCCTGGAGAAGCGGTACGCCACGTACGCGGCGGAGAACGGCTACACCTTCCACACCGTGGGCAGCCTCGACAAGGCCTACGAGGCGACGGTCCTCGACTACGTCTGGGGCTTCTGGCAGTACAGCCTGCTGTCCGACTGCGACACGATCCCCGCGGACGCGAAGAACGCGACGGACGACGAGCTGTGGAACACCCTCGACACGGTCGCGGGCTTCTCCTTCTACACCGACCAGGGCCTGGAGCCGTACACCCCGTACTACTACCAGGCGGGCACCCAGCTGGGCGCCCCCACCATCCACTTCCCGCACATCGAGAAGCGGTACATCCGCTACGGCTACCTGCCCCCGCGCCACTTCGTCCCCCGGGACATCGAGATGAGGTTCCAGCCGTGGGTCATGCGTGACGTGGACTCCTGGGTCCGCGACAACGCCCGCCGGATGCTCTTCGTCTACGGCGAGAACGACCCCTGGGGCGCCGAACCCTTCCGCCTCGGCAAGGGCGCCCGCGACTCCTACGTCTTCACCGCCCCCGGCGCCAACCACGGCGCCCGCGTCGCGGGCCTGACCGACTCCGAGAGGACCCTCGCCACGGCGAAGATCCTCGAGTGGGCGGGCGTCGCCCCCGCCCCCGTCCAGGCAGACCCGTCCAAGGCCAGGCCCCTGGCCAAGTACGACGCCAAGCTGGACAAGCGGGGGGTGGAGCGGACGCTGCGTCCGTAGTCCCACGCTGAGTGTCTGTGCCGACGGCGGGTCTCCCAGGCCAGGGACCCGCCGTCGCTGTCAGGGACAGACTGAGGGGTCGGCGCCGTGGGGGAGGTAGGCGGCGCGTTCGTCTTGGGTGAGGTCGCGGCCGAAAGTGCGGCAGATCTGCCGGAGAGCTTGATCAGGTTCCGGGATGGTGTCGATGTTCCACAGGCGCGCTGTCCCGTCGTGGCTCGCGGTGGCGACGGTGCGCCCGTTGGGGCTGAACGCCACGGACGTGACGCCGCTGAGGCTTCCGAGGAGTGCGGTGCGGGACGTGCCCGTGGCGGCGTCCCAGAGGTAGACGGTTCCGTCTACGCTGCCGGTGGCGAGGATGTCGTCGTGAGGGTGGAAGGCCACCGAGTACACCGCTGCCTTGTGCTTGGTCAGTGCGGCGGTCACTGGTTTGTGAGTTTCCGCATCCCACAGTTGGACGGTTCCGTCCTCGCTGCCGGTGGCAATCATGCGGCCATCGGCACTGAACGTCACCGACCAGACCGGGGCGTCATGCCCCGTGAGTGTATCGATCCTCTCGCCGGAGGCCGTATCCCATAGCCCCACCGTCGAGTCGGCGCTGGCTGTGGCGAGAATACGGCTGTTCGGGCTGAACGCCACGCCGTACACCTCCTCGTTGTGCGCCGGGAATTCGTCGAGGGGCTTGCCGGTGGTCGCGTTGCGAAGGACAACCGTTCCGTTGTCATCGGCGGTGGCGAGCGTTCGACCGTCCTTGCTGAACGCCACTGACCGCACCCAGTCGTCGTGTTCCTCATGTGTCGTGCGGTGCTTTCCGGTGGCCGCATCCCATAGGCGCACGGTTTCGTCGTTACCTGCTGTGGCGACGATGCTCCCACTGGGATGAATGGCCGCCATTTCCACCTCGTCACTGTGGCCAATGAGTTTCCTGTATTGTTCACCGTTCGTCGGGTTCCACAAGCGTGCGGAATGATCGGCGCTGGCCGTGGCGAGGGTGCGGCCGTCGCGACTGAAGTCCACCGAGTACACACCGCTGGTGTGTCCTATGAGGGTGGTGCGGTTGCTGCCGGCAGCCGCGTTCCACAGACGCACGGTCGCGTCGCTGCTCCCTGTGGCGAGCGTCCGGCTGTCCCGGCTGAACGCCAGCGCGAGGACCTTGTTCGCATGCCCGATCAAGTAGGCCCTGGGAGCGCCGGTGCTGGCGTCCCACAGCCGCACATGGCGGTCGTTGATGGTGGCGAAGGTCTTGTTGTCCGGGCTGAAGGCGATCAGGAACGCTACGTCGGGCAGTGATTGGCGTTGTTTGCCGGTGACCGGATCTCTCAGGTAGACCGCCTCGTGGGTGTCGGCGGTGGCGAGGGTCTTGCCGTTCTGACTGAAGGCCACGGAAGTCACAGGCAACTTGTGCTCTTTGAGTGTCCTGCGCAGTTCGCCCGTGTCGGGGTTCCACAGGCGGATGGTGTTGTCGGCGCCACCGCTGGCGATGGTGTGGCCTTTCGGGTGGAATGCGACCGCCCTGACAGGCTCTGTGTGTCCCTTGAGTGTCCTGCGCAGTTCGCCGGTGTCGGGGTCCCACAGGCGGATGGTGTTGTCGGCGCTTCCGCTGACGATGGTGTTGCCGTCACGACTGAACGCGATCGCCCTGACCGGCCCTGTGTGCCCTTTGAGGGTTCTGCCCGGTTCGCCGGTGTCGGGGTCCCACAGGCGGATCGTGTTGTCGGCGCCCGCGCTGGCGAGGACTTCGTCGTCCCGGCCGAACGCGACGGCGTTCACTGCGTCCTTGTGCCCTGAGAGAGTGTCGCGGGGCTTCAAGGTGTCCGTGTTCCACAGGCGGATGTACCGATCCACGCCGGCGCTCGCGATGGTGCGGCCGTCCGAGCTGTACGCAACGGCCCGCACCTCCCTGGTGTGCCCGGACAGACGGCGGTGCTCGGGCAAGGCACCTGTGTTCCTCAGGCTCTCCATGGCCTCGGACGTATGACTGGTTCGGTACGCCTTCACCGCCAACAACGCGGCCAGCTCCGGATTGGTATAGATCAGCTCGTTGGACTGCGTGGCCAGCTCCCGCGACACCGCCGCCTCCTCCGCCTCGACCACAGTCCGCCACTGCCACACCGCACCCCCCGCCGCCAACAGCGCAAGAACCAGCAGCGCTCCGAGCACCGCGTTCAGCCGCCTGCTTCGGCGGATGGCAGCTCGCTGGTTTTGTTGGCTCGCGGTGAGGAACTCCGCGATGTCCGCCGGCAGGCGTCGTTGCTGGGACCACTCGAGCGCTTCCCCGAGGGCCGTGCCCCGCAGCAGGTCGTCTGGGTCCTTGTGCCCGGCCCAGCGAGCCTGCCGCTCGCGGGTGCGGGAGAGCCACTCCTGGAAGCGGTGGTCCTGGTCGACCCACTGCCGCAGTGCGCCCCAGTCGCGGATCAGCGCCTCGTGGATGAGTTCGGCCACCGGTTCGCCGGGCGGGGCGCCGGGGGCGTGCGGGACCTGCTGTGTCTGGGTCGTGATGATGCGGCGGCGGGTGAGGGTGGCGAGGACGACGTCCACGGCCGTCTGCTCGTCGGTCCCGCCCGGATCGGCCGCGAGGTCGCGCAGCTCCTGGAGGGGGACCTGGGTGCGTACCGGGGTGATGTTGTGGCTGGGGTCGGCGGGGTGGACCAGCGAAGTGAGGGCCCGCCGGGCGATGACCTGCTGCTCGGGCGACAGCTCGTCGAGGGCGTTGTCGCACCACGTGGTCACGCTGCCGCTGACCTCGCCGATCCGCCGGTACGCCTCATGGGTGAGATAACCGTCCTGCCGCCGGTGCCACAGCTGGCTGAGGGTCATCTCCAGCAGGGGCAGCACCGTGACGGGCGCCTGGCGGGTGACGGCGGCCTCGGGGGTTGTCTCCAGGACGTCCCCGATGATCCGTTCCGGCAGTCCGGGCTGGAAGTGCAGGCCCACGTCTTCGGCGGGCAGCACGATGATGTCGTGCAGGTCCTGCTGGTCCAGGGTGCCCGGCACGTTCAGCAGACCCGGCGTCGCGGCTTCCAGCAGCCTGGGCGCCCGCGCCGCCAGTTGCGGATAGAAGTCGTCCCGCATGATCAGGATCACGGTGACTTTGGTGTACGCGTCGGCGGCCGAGGTGACTTCGTCGATCGCGGCCAGCAGCTCCCGCAGCCGCCCGTCGGTGCTCTGCACCAGCAGTTCCTCGAACTGGTCGATGACGAGCAGGACGCGCTGGGAGGACGGTTCGACCGCCAGCCTGCGGTTGACCGCCGCGATGATGCCGTCCTCGGTTGCCCCGGGCAGCCCGGCCCGCTCGATCTCGGCGAGCATGTCCTGCCGGGGCCGGGCGAGCACCGGCAGCCACTGGTCACTGCCGGGCAGTTCCCCCGCCGCCAGGGCCCGCAGCACCCCCGCCTGGATCAGCGACGACTTGCCCGAGCCGGACGGCCCGAGCAGCAGCGTCAGCCGCCGTTGCCGGCCCAGGTTGGCCAGGACCTGCCGTACGGCCTCCGAGCGGCCCTGGAACCACCGGGCGTGCTCGGCGGTGAACGGCTCCAGCCCCCGGTACGGGCACACGTCGCGCTCCGCCAGCTCCGGCAGCACCTCTCGCAGCACCGAGGTGGGAGTGACGTACGCGATGCCCAGCCCGCGCTCGTACGCGTCGGGCGCGGTGATCTCGGTGAGCATGCCGATGACGAGGCCGGTCACCTCGTCGAGGACGGGTCCACCGCTGAAACCGGTGGTGAGGTCGTTGGCGTCGGTCAGCTGCAGATGTGCTCCCCGGCCCCGCGCGGCGGGCAGCAAATCGCCGGTCACCCCGAACCCGAAGTGTCCTTCCGGCGGGGCCTGCGCGGGGAAACCGAAGGAGCGCACCCTGTGACCCCGGCAGCCCTCCGCGGACCCCAGGGGCAGGATCCGTACCCCGGCCGGCGGCTCGCTCAGCCGGACGAAGGCCACGTCCTCCGCGTCGACGGACCGCCACAGCTCGGCCGGGACGGTCCCCGGCACCCGTTCGGCGCCCACGACGTGCGGGAAGGTCAGCGTGACCCGCCCGCCGGGTCCGCCCCCGGCCGCCGCCACGACATGCGCGCAGGTGACGACCACCTCCTCGGCCACCAGGAACCCCGTCCCGGCGACCGCGCCGTCCGGCCCGAGGACCCGGGCCACCGCTGTCGGAAGATCGGAGGTGATGCCGTCGCCCGGCGTATTGTCCGCGCTGCTCACCGGGATCAGCCCTTTTGGTCGTCCTTCCAGGACATGGTCACCTTCAGGTGGCAGCTGGCCTGGCTTTTGGTGATCACGGCTCCGGCCTCGAAGGCCAGGTCGACGCCGAACTCCACCGTGATCGCGTCGGGGCACGCTTTGCGCAGCTGCGCGAGGGTGGCGCGGGCGGCTTCGGTGACCGGCTCCAGGGCGCCTTCCAGGGTGACCGGCAGATCGCGTACGGCGTCGCCGACCCGACCCGCTTTGACGGGTCCGCCGTCCGTCGGCAGGCCCGGCTGCTCCACCAGGACCCAGCCCCCGTCGCCCAGTGGAATGCGAGTGAGAGGTGTCATCACGAACTCCTCGGCCTCTCTCCCCACGTTCCTCGCTTCCGGCCCGGAGCGCATCCGGAGGGCGGGAGCGTCATACCGGACGGGCGCAGCCCACCGGGTGCTCGCCGTGCAGGTGGATGTAGAGGGCGGTCGGGGGCGGGCAGTCCGAGCGCCGGCGGACCGCTCCCGTCACCCGGTACTCGGGTTCGCGCTCGCCCTGGCCGTCGCAGCGCGTCTCGCGGACCTCGCCGTCGCCGGAGGCGTAGACGCAGTCGCCGACGATGGTGCGGGGACCGCCTCCGCCGCCGGGGTCGCCGGGGTGCGGGGGCTGGAGGGAACGCATGCAGGCGTAGCCGCGCGGGATCGCGCCGTCGCCGTCCTCGTCGAAGGACGGGCGCTGTTCGCTGATGTGGAGGACGAAGTCGGTGGTGGCGGGGCACAGAGGGCCGTCGCGCACCGTGCCGTCGTGGCGGGCCACCACGCGCGCGGCGGCGCGTTCGCTGCCGCACGAGACCTCGGTGAAGCTGCTCGTGCCGAACGAGCTGCACTCGTCGACGCCCAGGAACTCGGCCCCGTAACCCGTGGGCACGGTCCCGGCCGCCGGTGAGGCGGGTCCGGCCGGCCGCGGCGCGGGGGTGCCGCCCCGGGCGGACGGCAGGGGCTGACAGCTCGTCAGGAGCGACAGCAGCAAGCCCAGCGACAGGCTCAGGAGCAGGCCGAGCGCGGCGTCCGGCAGGGCGCCCGGCACGGCACCCGGTACGGCACGTCTCTCACCCATGTCCCATCCCCCCACCCCCGTCCAGCGTGACCCGCCGCGGCGGGCCCACGCCAGACGCGCGGAGCGCTTTGCGCCCGTTGGGGGTGGTGCGCCAGGTGTGTGACGTAGGGGCTAGTACGTCTTGTACGACAAACCGTGTCCGACCGGGTACAGCACCCGCGCGGGATCGTCGGCCCGCTGCACCGGCACCGGCAGCCTGCCGCGCGGATCGACGACTCCGGCGATGACCCGGGCGGCGGCGCGTACTTCGACGTCCGTCCAGGAGTACGTCGCCAGGTACGCGCGGACGCCGGGCAGGCGGGCCACGTCGTACGGGTTGCGCACGGCCACCGCCACGACCGGGCGGCCCGTCGCGAGGAGTCGTTCCACCAGGGTCTTCTGGCTGCTCGTCGCGGTCACGTTGTACGTCGCCACCACCACCGCGTCCGCGTCCGCGGCCGCCGCGACGGCGCGGTCGATCACCGCCGCGGACGGGGCGGTGCCCGTGGAGAGCGCGGTGGCGGTGAAGCCCTGTTCCGTCAGGGCGTGCGCGAGGACGCCGGTCGGGGGGCCGGTGGTACCGGACGGGGAGGCCGGGTCGGCGCCCACCACCAGCAGGCGGGAGGAGTCGGCGGGGGAGAGCGGGAGCAGGTCGTCCTCGTTCACCAGGAGGGTGGTCGTGCGCTCGGCGATCCGGTCCGCCGTCCGCAGGTGGACGGGCGTGCCCACCGTCTGGTCCACCGCCTCCTCGTCGGTCCACGGGTGGTCCAGCAGGCCCAGCCTCGCCTTCAGGCGCAGCACCCGCAGGATCGATTCCTCCAGCCGTTCCTCCGTCAGTTCCCCGTCGTGCACGGCCCTCAGGACCGCGTTCCACGCCAGGTCCAGCCTGGGCGCGTTCAGCAGCTGGTCCACGCCGGCCTTCAGCGCCAGCACCGGCACCCGGTCGTCGCCGTACTTCTGCCGTACGCCCGCCATGTCGAGCGCGTCGGTGACCACCACCCCGTCGAAACCGAGCTGTTCGCGCAGGACGCCGGTGAGGATCGGGCGGGAGAGGGTCGCCGGATCGCCGGAGTCGTCCAGGGCCGGGACCAGGATGTGCGCGGTCATGACGGCGTCGATGCCGGCCTCGATCGCCGCGCGGAACGGCGGCGCGTCCAGCCTCTCCCACTGCTCGCGGGTGTGCTTGATGACCGGGAAGCCGTAGTGGCTGTCGATCTCGGTGTCGCCGTGCCCGGGGAAGTGCTTCGCGGCCGCCGCGACGCCCGAGCGCTGGTACCCGGCGGTCTCGGCGGCCACCAGCTCGGCCACCGCCCCCGGGTCGGCGCCGAAGGAGCGCACGCCGATCACCGGGTTGGCCGGGTTGACGTTCACGTCGGCGACGGGGGAGTAGTCCTGCCGTACGCCCATCGCGCGCAGCTCCTTGCCGGCGATCCGGCCGAGGGTGCGCGCGTCGGTGCGCGAGCCGCCCGCGCCGATCGCCATCGCGCCGGGGAAGAGCGTGGCCGGCTTGCCGATGCGGGCGACGATGCCGTGCTCCTGGTCGGTGGAGATCAGCAGCGGCAGACGGTGCGGGAGGGCCAGGGAGGCGCGTTGCAGACCGTTGGAGAGCGCCGCGATCTGGCGCGGGGTGCGGGTGTTGTGCGCCCACACGAAGTAGATGACCCCGCCCAGGCGGTACTTGGCGACCAGCTCGGCGGGGGTGCGGACGCCGAACTCGCGCAGGTTGGCGTCGATGTCGGCCTGGTCGGGCGCGTCGGCGGAGTGGCCGTAGGCCCGGGAGACGAAGAGCTGGCCGACCTTCTCCTCCAGGGACATCCGGGAGACGATGCGGCGCAGCCGGTGGTCGTTGTGCGCGTGGGCGGGGCCGGTGACGGCGAGGGCGGCGGTGACGCCCGCCGCGGTGGCGGCGAGGACCGAGCGTCTGGAGGGTTTCGCGGTGTTTCCTGTGCTGGTGTCGGGCACGTGCGCTCCTTCCGGAGGAGGTCCGCTGAAGGAAACTTCCGAGGGGTCACCAATATCCGGGAAGTTTCTGCCAGTCAAGGGAACGCACAGTACCCAGCGAAGGGGCCGCCACCGGCGCACGGGAGGGAGGCGCGCCGGTGGCGGCATACCGCCGGCCGCTGCGCGGCGGAGAGGGTGGTCGGCGTTCGCAGCCTGCGGCGAGGCCGACACCGCACCGCGGTGACTCTCCGGCGGTCGACGATGGGACGACGGCGACGCGGGAGGGGTTCCCGCCAGACGGACGGATTCCGGAAGTCGGTGGCTGCGGGGGTGGTGGGGTGCGCGGGGCGTTCGAGGGTGGGGGCGCACGGGTGTGAGGGCCGGTGGTGTGCGGCGTACGGGCGTGCGTGCCGGTGGTGGGTGGCGTACGGGCGGGAGGACCGGGGGCGTACAGGCGTGAGGGCGGGGGATCTTCGCCGCCCACGCGGCAGCGGCCCCGGCCCAGTCGAGGGCCGCCGGACCCGGCTCGCGGCGGTCCATCCCGTGGACGTTCCCGCCCCAGGGGCGACCGTCGGCCGATCATAGGGACATGCCCGTAGTCGACATCCCCGGTTCCAAGTCCATCACCGCCCGCGCCCTCTTCCTCGCGGCGGCAGCCGACGGCGTCACCACCCTGCTGCGGCCGCTGCGGTCCGACGACACCGAGGGCTTCGCCGAAGGCCTGGCGCGGCTCGGCTACCGGGTCGGCCGCACCCCGGACACCTGGCAGGTCGACGGCCGACCCGAGGGCCCCGCCGCGCGCGAGGCCGACGTCTACTGCCGCGACGGCGCGACCACGGCCCGCTTCCTGCCCGTCCTCGTCGCCGCGGGCCACGGCACCTACCGCTTCGACGCCTCCGAGCAGATGCGCCGCCGCCCCCTGCTGCCCCTCAGCCGCGCCCTGCGCGACCTCGGCGTGAAGCTCCGCCACGAGGAGAAGGAGGGCCACCACCCGCTGACCGTGGAGGCCGACGGCGTCGAGGGCGGCGAGGTGACCCTGGACGCCGGCCTGTCCTCGCAGTACCTGACGGCCCTCCTCCTGCTCGGCCCGCTCACCCGCCGCGGCCTGCGGATCACCGTCACCGACCTGGTGTCCGTGCCGTACGTCGAGATCACGATCGCGATGATGCGCGCCTTCGGCGTGGAGGTACGCCGCGAGGGCGCCACCTACGTCGTCCCGCCCGGCGGCTACCGCGCCACCACCTACGCCATCGAACCGGACGCCTCCACCGCCAGTTACTTCTTCGCCGCCGCCGCGCTCACCGGCGGCGAGGTGACCGTCCCCGGCCTCGGCGCGGGCGCCCTCCAGGGCGACCTGGCCTTCGTCGACGTACTGCGCCGCATGGGCGCCCACGTGGAGACCGGCGCCGACCGGACCACGGTGCGCGGCAGCGGCGAGCTGCGCGGCCTCACCGTCAACATGCGCGACATCTCCGACACCATGCCGACCCTCGCCGCCATCGCGCCGTACGCCTCCGGACCGGTGCGCATCGAGGACGTCGCCAACACCCGCGTGAAGGAGTGCGACCGGCTGGAGGCCTGCGCGCACAACCTGCGGCGCCTCGGCGTGCGGGTGGAGACCGGCCCGGACTGGATCGAGATCCACCCGGCGGCCCCCGCACGCGACGTGGAGATCACGTCCTACGGCGACCACCGCATCGTGATGTCCTTCGCGGTGGCGGGCCTGCGCGCACCCGGCATCTCCTTCGACGACCCGGGCTGCGTCCGCAAGACCTTCCCCGGCTTCCACGAGGAGTTCGCGAAGCTGGCCGCGGCTCTGCGCTGAGCGGGCGCCCGCGGCGGGCGCGTCACGCCGAGTCGTTGAGCAGGCGGGCGAGACGGTCCCGGCCCGCGCTCAGCAGCCCGGGCAGCGGGGGCGCCGTCTCGTACCAGCGCTTCTCGTACTCCCAGCACAGCCAGCCGTCCCACCCGTGCCGCGACAGCACCTCGACGCACTCGGCGAGCGGCAGCACGCCCGCGCCGAGCGGGAGCGGGGCGGTGTCCTCGGCGGAGGCGATGTCCTTGACCTGGACGTAGCCGAGGTGCGGGGCGAGGGCGGCGTACGTCTCGGAGGGCTGCTCGCCGCCCAGCCAGGTGTGCATCACATCCCACAGGGCGCCCGCGCTCCGGTGCCCGACCGGTCCGAGGACCCGGATCACGTCGGCGCCCGTGCGATGCGAGTCGTGGGTCTCCAGCAGGATCCGCACGCCCGCGTCGGCGGCGAGTTCGGCGGCCACGCCCAGCCGCCGGGCGGCCGTGGCGTCGGCCTCCTCGGGCGGCTGCGCGGCGACGTCGGCGCCCGGGAGGACCCGGACGAACGGGGCGCCGAGATCGCGGGCCAGGTCGAGCAGGGCGCGGATCTCCGTGAGCACCGGCTCGTCGTCGCCCGGCGCGGCCACCCGCGGGTACCCGGCGAGGCCGAGCAGTTCGACACCGGACGCCTTGAACTCGGCCGCGATGTCGGCCCGTTCGGACGGGCTGAGCGCGGGGTGCACCGGTTCCTCCCGGTGCGCGCGCAACTCGACCCCGTGATAGCCGTGCTCCGCCGCGAGACGCAGCACATCGGGGAGGGGGAGACCGGGGACGCCGAGGGTGGAGAACGCCAGTTTCATACTTATCGACCCTACTCGGCGCTCCGCGGTGTCACTCGGATGCCGCGCGCAGATCCAGCCGCCAGTCCTGCCCGACGAGGTCCTTGCCGAAGGAGCGGTGCGGCTTCTCGGCGACCGGCGTGAAGCCGTGCCGCCGGTAAATTCGCCGGGCGGCGGCCAGCACGTCGTTCGTCCACAGCACCACCTCCCGGCAGCCCGCCTCGCGCGCGAACGCGACGACCGCCGCGACCAGCCGGTCCCCGATGCCGAGGCCGCGCGCGTCCGGCTCGACCAGCAGCAGCCGCAGCCGGGCCGCGCCGGGCGCCGTGTCGCGCACGCACATCACGCACCCCACCGGCCGTCCGTCCAGCTCCGCGATCCACACCCGCTCCCGGCGCGGGTCGTGATCCTGCGCGTAGTCGGCGACGATCCTCGCCACCAGCGCCTCGTACTCGGCGTTCCAGCCGTACTCGGCGGCGTACAACGCGGCGTTGCGCTGCACGATCCAGCCGAGGTCGCCGGGGGCGGGCGCGCGCAGGACGACGTCTTCGGGGCGGGGGACCCGGCCGCCGGACAGCAGCGCGCGCACCGTCCGCAGCGCCTCCGCCAGCCGCGGCCGGTCCTCCGGCGCGACGCCCGCGAGCAGCGTGCCGACCGCCTGCCGGGCCCGCTCGTCCAGCAGCTCGGCGGTCTCCCGCCCGCGCGGGGTGAGCCGGATCCGCCGCCGCCGGGGATCGCGCTCGGAGGGCCCGCGCTCGACGAGCCCGTCCCTCTCGAACTTGTCGAGGATGCGGGTCAGGTACCCGGCGTCCAGATGGAGCTGGGTGCGCAGGTCGGCGACGTCGGTGCGCGGCGCGTGGGCCAGCTCGTAGAGCACGCGGGACTCGGTGAGCGTGTACGGCGCGTACAGGTGGCGCCCGTGGTCCAGCGCGCCGATCAGGTGCGTGTAGAAGCGGTTGAAGGAGCGGATGTCCTGGACCGTCATGCTCGCCCCCGCGTGCCTTTGACTCAGGCAGAGGTGCCGTACGGTGTCGAGCCTAGGCCCGCCGTCCGCTCCCGTCCACGGGACGGTTCACCCGGCCGCCCGCCGGTAGACGTTGACCAGCGTGCCGGCGTCCGACCTCGTCGTGGAGACCAGCTCGAAGGGGAACTTCGCGCCCCCGCTCGGGAAGATCGACTTGCCGCCGCCCAGCACCACGGGCATCACGATCAGCCGCAGCTCGTCCGCCAGGCCCTCGTCGATCAGCGTGCGCGCGAGGGTGGGGCTGCCCATGACCAGCAGGCCCCGGCCGTCGCTCTCGCGCAGCTTCCGCAGCTCGGCGACGGCTTCCGAGCGGGGGATCCGCACGGTGTTGTCCCAGGTCAGGTCGGACTCGCCGAGCGAGTCGGAGACGACGTACTTCCGGAGGGAGTTGATCCGGTCGGCGAACGGGTCCCCGGCCCGCTCGGGCCACGCCGACGCCATGTTCTGCCACGTCCGCCGCCCGAACAGCAGCGCGTCCGCCGCCTCCAGCGCCGCGTCGAAGGCTCCGCCGACGACCTCCGGGTCGAAGTAGGGGTGCGTCCAGCCGCCGTGCGCGAAACCGCCGTCCACGTCCTCCTCGGGGCCGCCCGGGGCCTGGACGACGCCGTCGAGGCTGATGAACTCGCTGATGATGATGCGCATCTGGGATCTCCCGGGTTTCGCGGTGGGGGTGCGTGTGGGTGTGCGTGTACGTCTGCGTGCTGTGTCGGGGGATAGACGGCCGACCGGGCCGAAAGTAATCGCACGCGAGCGGATCTGTTCACCGAACTGTCTGTAACTACTAGTATGTACAGCCCCGACGACAGGAGGCCGACCCCTCATGCCCCTCGTCCGCATAGACGCCTGCGCCGCCGGTGACCCCGACCGCCTGCCCGCCCTCGGCCGCGCCGTCCACCAGGCCCTGACCGAGACCCTCGGCATCCCGCCCGAGGACCACTTCCAGATCCTCACCGCCCACGACACCGCCGCCGGCACCCTCCGCTACGGCGACTACCTCGGCGTCCCCCGCGACGCGGGCATCGCCTACGTCGCCATCACCCTCCGCGCGGGCCGCACACCCGGACAGAAGCGGTCCCTGTACCGCCGTATCGCCCAACTCGCCCACGACCACGCCGGAGTCGAACCGCGCAACGTCTTCGTCACCCTCACCGAGAACGGACCAGCCGACTGGTCGCTCGGTCACGGTGAAGCGCAGTACGCCCCCGGCCCCACCTGACCGGCCCGCCCCCACGGGCCATCGGGCGTCGGGCCGGACGACCACCGGTGCCGGACCCGCACGCCGCGGTGTGATGCCGTCTCGCCCACCGCGCGACCGTCCCCACCAGGGGAGGAGCCGGGCGCTATGCCTGCAGTGCGGAGTCGAAGCGGACGAAACCGGCGATGCGGGAGTGGAACGTCAGCTCACACTGCTCGCCGAGCGCCGCACGCACGCCCGCCGCCACATCGGCGTCCGGCTCGCCGAACACCTCGAAGCGCTCCACCCGGCAGTGCTTCATCACGTCCTGGATGTACGGGTCCGCCAGCTTCCAGTGGACGCGGACCGCGTCGGAGTCCCGGTACAGCTGGAAGCTGTGGGCGAGCATCCGCTCCTCGTCCACGAAGGTCTCCACCATCAGCTGCGGTCCGTGCCGCTCCGCGAACGCCACTGCACTGGCGATGGCGTCGCGAAAGCCCTCCAGGTGACCGTCCGTGATGCGCATGGTGTTCCGGAAGAGGAGGATCGTCGATTCCCGAGTGGTCATGACCCCGACCCTCGCTCCTCAACCGTGGTTGAGGTCAAGCCCGGTGTCCCCGGCGGCATCCCGGCTGTCGCGCGGGGCGGGCGTGCTGCCCCTTCAGGACTTGGGCGCCCCCGAGGAACCCCGCACCATCAGCTCCCCCCGCACCGTCGCCACCCCGCCCGGCGGCGGTTCCTCACGGCCCATGGCGATACGGCCCGCGCGGGCGCCCGCCTCGGCGAGGGGCAGGCGGACCGTCGTCAGGGACGGCACCGCGTCGATGCTGAAGGGCAGGTCGTCGAAGCCGGCGACGGAGACGTCCTCGGGGATGCGCAGGCCCGACTCGCGCAGGGCGGCGCAGGCGCCGAGGGCGACGGAGTCGTTCGCGGCGACCACCGCGGTCAGCGTGGGGTCGCGGCGCAGCAGCTCCAGGGTCGCCTCGTAGCCGGAGCGGCGGTCGTAGCGGCCGTGGACCGTCCAGCGGGGGTCCTCCTCGATGCCCGCCGCGGCGAGCGCCGCGCGGTGCCCCTCCAGACGGTGGCGGGTGGTGGTGCGCTCCTCGGGGCCGGCGATGTAGCCGAGGCGGCGGTGGCCGAGCCGGATGAGGTGTTCCGTCAGCTCCTTGCCGCCGCCGCGGTTGTCGAAGGTGAGGGCCACGGCGTCGGTGTCCGGCGCGGGCGGGCGCCCGCACAGCACGACCCGGGTCCCGGCGTCGCTGAGCTTGCGCAGCTTCGCCGCCACCGCCGACGCGTGCGGTTCGTTCTCCACGGCCCCGCCGGTCAGCACCACGGCGGCGGCCCGCTGGCGCTGCAGCAGCGTGAGGTAGGTCAGCTCGCGCTCGGGCGAGCCGCCGGTGTTGCAGACGACCGCCAGCCGCTCGCCGCCCGCGCGTCCGCCGGGCCCGCCGATCTCGGACTGGATCGCGCTCGCCATGATCCCGAAGAAGGGGTCGGCGATGTCGTTCACGAGGATGCCGACGAGGTCGGACGTCGCGGCGGCGAGCGCGCTCGCGGGGCCGTTGAGGACGTAGTCCAGCTCGTCGACCGCCTTCAGCACCCGCTCCCGGGTCGAGGCGGCCACCGGGTAGTTCCCGTTCAGCACGCGCGACACCGTCGCGGGCGAGACCTGGGCGCGGGCCGCCACGTCCGCCAGGGTCACCGTCATCTCGTCGTCCTCCGGTCGCGCGTCTCGCGCATGTCGCGCATCTGTCGTACCTCGTCGTACACCGCCGGCGTGGGGCGGGGGAGCCCGGCGGGGGAGACGGTCGTGCACCAGGCTGCCCACCAGGTCACCCGTCGGTCACCCGTCGGCCGCCCGAGGCCCACCCGCCGGTCGCCCGCCAGGCCGCCCGAGGGCCACCCGCCGGCCGCCCACCAGGCTGCCCGCCGGACCCCCGGCAGCCCCCGTCACCCCGACTCTCCCACCACGTCGTCCTACACGGTCACCCGCCCGCTCACGGTTCCGTGCAGACGATAAGCCCGACCATAAGCCCGACGGCCCCGCGTGTTCGCCCCCTCGAACGAACCGAGTGTGCACCGGTCTTGTCCGGACCCGTGCCGAGAGGCTAGCTTCTCCCTATAGAAAGCGCTTGCTGTACCGCTCACCAGTCACTGCCGGCACGGCCAGGGGGCGTACGCGGCGCGCACACCCGCGTACGACGCGTACGACGCCTAGGAAGGAACCGACGTGACACGCAAAACGGTGCGTATCGCCATGAACGGTGTGACGGGGCGGATGGGCTACCGCCAGCACCTCGTCCGCTCCCTCCTCGCCATCCGGGAGCAGGGCGGCCTCGACCTGGGCGACGGCACCGTGCTGTGGCCCGAGCCGGTCCTGGTCGGCCGCCGCGAGCACGCGCTGAGGGCGCTCGCCGATCGGCACGGCCTGGAGCACGTCTCCACCGACCTCGACGCCGTCCTCGCCGACCCGGACACCGACATCTACTTCGACGCGCAGGTCACCTCCGCCCGCGAGGAGGCGATCAGGAAGGCGATCGCCGCCGGCAAGCACGTCTACACCGAGAAGCCCACCGCCACCGGCCTCGACGGCGCCCTGGAGCTGACCCGCCTGGCCGCGCGGGCCGGCATCAAGCACGGCGTCGTCCAGGACAAGCTGTTCCTGCCGGGCCTGCTCAAGCTCAAGCGCCTCATCGACGGCGGCTTCTTCGGCCGGATCCTGTCCATCCGCGGCGAGTTCGGCTACTGGGTCTTCGAGGGCGACTGGCAGGCCGCCCAGCGCCCGTCGTGGAACTACCGCGCCGAGGACGGCGGCGGCATCGTCGTCGACATGTTCCCGCACTGGGAGTACGTGCTGCACGAGCTGTTCGGCCGGGTCACCTCCGTGCAGGCGCTCACCGCCACCCACATCCCGCAGCGCTGGGACGAGGAGGGCAAGCCGTACGACGCCACCGCCGACGACGCCGCCTACGGCATCTTCGAGCTGGAGGGCGGCGCCATCGCCCAGATCAACTCCTCCTGGGCGGTCCGCGTCCACCGCGACGAACTCGTCGAGTTCCAGGTCGACGGCACCGAGGGCTCCGCGGTCGCGGGCCTGCGCAACTGCCGCGTCCAGCACCGCAGCGCCACCCCCAAGCCGGTGTGGAACCCGGACATCCCCGCCACCGAGGTCTTCCGCGACCAGTGGCAGGAGGTCCCGGACAACCAGGAGTTCGACAACGGCTTCAAGGCCCAGTGGGAGCTGTTCCTCAAGCACGTCTACGCCGATGCCCCCTACCACTGGGACCTGCTCGCCGGCGCCCGCGGCGTCCAGCTCGCCGAGCTGGGCCTGAAGTCCTCGGCGGAGGGCCGCCGTCTCGACGTACCGGAGATCTCCCTGTGACCATCAAACTCCCCGACTTCCAGGGCGGCCTGCGCGCCTACGAGCCGCGCACCGACCCCCTCGCCGTCACCCCCGGCGCCCCCTTCACCTCCCGTACGGTCTTCTCCGCGGCGCACGTCGTCGCCGACCCGTACGCCGACGTCACCCCCGACTCCCCGGCCGCCGTCGACTGGGACGCCACCCTCGCCTTCCGCCGCCACCTGTGGTCCCACGGGCTCGGCGTCGCCGAGGCCATGGACACCGCCCAGCGCGGCATGGGCCTGGACTGGGCGGGCGCGGCCGAGCTGATCCGCCGGTCCGCCGCCGAGGCGAGGGCGGCCGGCGGCCGGATCGCCTGCGGCGTCGGCACCGACCAGCTCCCCGCCGGCACCCTCGCCGAGGTCCGCGCCGCCTACGAGGAGCAGCTCGCGGTCGTCGAGGAGGCGGGCGCCCAGGCCATCGTCA
Organism: Streptomyces sp. JB150; assembly: GCF_011193355.1. Taxonomy (GTDB): domain Bacteria; phylum Actinomycetota; class Actinomycetes; order Streptomycetales; family Streptomycetaceae; genus Streptomyces. Next base: position 2,666,743 of record NZ_CP049780.1, on the reverse strand, counting down.
TGGCCTCCCGCGCCCTCGCGAAGGCCGCCTCCGGCCCCGAGGACTACCTGGAGATCTACGGCCACCTGCTCCGCCAGGCCGCCGAACCCGTGATCCTGCACTGGCTCGGCCCCATGTTCGACCCGGCGCTGGAGGGCTACTGGGGCTCGTCCGACCTGGACGCGGCCACCGACACCTTCCTGGAGGTGATCGCCGCCCACCCCGACAAGGTCGACGGCATCAAGGTGTCCCTCCTCGACGCCCAGCGCGAGATCGACCTGCGCCGCCGCCTCCCGCAGGGCGTGCGCTGCTACACCGGCGACGACTTCCACTACCCGGAGCTGATCGCGGGCGACGACCAGGGCTTCAGCCACGCCCTGCTCGGCATCTTCGACCCGCTGGGCCCGCTGGCGGCCGAGGCGGTTCGCGTCCTCGACACCGGGGACGTCACGGGCTTCCGGGGCCTGCTCGACCCCACCGTCGAGCTGTCCCGCCACCTCTTCCAGGCCCCCACCCGCTTCTACAAGACGGGCGTGGTCTTCCTGGCCTGGCTGGCCGGCCACCAGTCCCACTTCACCATGGTCGGCGGCCTCCAGTCGGCCCGCTCCCTGCCGCACTTCGCCCACGCCTATGAACTCGCCGACGGCCTCGGCCTGTTCCCGGACCCGAAGCTGGCCGAGGAGCGGATGAAGACCCTGCTGGCGATGTACGGAGTGACCCAGTGACCGCGGACCTGACCCGCTTCTCCATCAACCAGATGACGGTGAAGCAGCTCTCCCTGCCGGAACTCGCACAGGCCTGCGGGCACCTTGGCGTCCGCAACGTCGGCCTGTGGCGCGAACCCGTCCAGGCGTACGGCGTGGAGGCCACCGCCGAACTGGTCCGCGACGCGGGCCTGACGGTGACCACCCTGTGCCGCGGCGGCTTCCTCACCGCGACCGACCCGGCCGAGCGCGCCCGCGCGCTGGACGACAACCGCCGGGCCGTCGACGAGGCGGCGGCCCTCGGCACCGACACCCTCGTCCTGGTCTCCGGCGGCCTCCCGGCCGGCTCCAAGGACCTGCACGGCGCCCGCGAGCGCATCGCCGACGCGCTCGCCGAACTCGGCCCCTACGCCGAGCGGCACGGCGTACGCCTCGCCATCGAGCCGCTGCACCCGATGTACGCCGCCGACCGCTGCGTCGTCTCGACCCTCACCCAGGCCCTCGACCTCGCCGAGCGCTTCCCCGCCCACCAGGTCGGCGTCACCGTCGACACGTACCACCTGTGGTGGGACGACCGGGCCCCCGCCGAGATCGCCCGCGCGGGCGCCGCCGGCCGGATCCACACCTTCCAGCTCGCCGACTGGACCACCCCCCTGCCGGCGGGCGTCCTCAACGGGCGCGGCCAGATCGGCGACGGCGCGATCGACATGCGCGAGTGGAAGGGCTGCGTCGAGGCGGCCGGCTACACCGGCGCCATCGAAGTGGAGCTGTTCAACGAGGAGTTGTGGGCGCGGGACGGGCGGGAGGTGCTGGCCGAGACCGTCGCGCGTTTCATCGAACACGTGATGGATGGAAAGCCTGAGGGAGCGATGTCCTCCGTGTGATGCTCGGAGGCATGGACACACAGCCGGGCACGGTCACCGCACTCTGGCGCTACCCCGTCAAGGCCATGCTCGGCCAACGCCTCCGCACCGCCGGTCTCACCGCACGAGGGCTCGCGGGAGATCGGCGGCTGGCGTTGCTGGACCCGGACAGCGGCGAGTCCGTCACCGCGCTCCTGCCTCGGCTCTACCAGACGGTCCTCGGCTGCGGCGCGGCCCTCGACGAGCGGGGCGGCGTCCGGATCACCCTGCCGGACGGCGCCGGCACCCACAGCACCGCCCCGGACGCCGACGCCGTGCTCTCGGCGTACCTCGGCCGGCCCGTCACCCTCGGCCCCGCCCCCGAGCCCGCCTCCCTCTTCCTCGGCGCCCCGGTGCACCTGATCACCACGGCGACCCTCCGACGGCTGGCCGCCGAGAACCCGCGCGGCCTCGCCGAACCGGAGCGCTACCGCCCCAACCTGCTCATCGACACCGGCGGCGACGGCTTCGCCGAGAACGACTGGATCGGCCGCGAACTGCGCGTCGGCGGCAAGGCCGTGCTGCGCGTGGTCGCCGGGACGCCCCGCTGCGCCGTCCCGACCATGGTCCACGGCACCCTGCCCCGCGACCCGGAGGCGCTGCGCGTCATCCGCCGCACCAACGCCTTCCCCGCCGCCCCCGGCCGCGCTCCGGAACCGATCGCGGGGGTCTACGCGGAGGTGGCCCGGCTCGGACCGGTCGCCGAGGGAGACCCCGTACGGCTCTGAAAAAAACCGGCCCCCGCGTGCAACCCTTCACCCGCCTCGCCGGTCGTACGGTGCATCAGGACTTCTGGAGGGGGATCCGGGGGGATCACGGGGGATCTCGGGGGTTCTGACGGAGGGGGCAAGCCGAGGGGGCCCCGTCGGGTAACCCCCGGGCCCCCACGCCGCGTCC
>NZ_CP049780.1:2204329-2208455 GCF_011193355.1 Streptomyces sp. JB150 | reverse complement strand
GCCGGGGCTGGGGGTGCGGCGCGGGGGGCCGGGCGGCCGCGGGGGGGGGCACCGCGGGGCCGGCCACCGGCTGGGGCGCGGGCTGGGCCGCCGGCAGGGGCACGCCCGCGTCGAGCCCCGCGTTCAGCCCCGCCGCGAGGCCCTGCACCCCCGCCCCGTTCGTCGCCCCCACCAGCCGGTCAACCGCCGCCGTGCCCGAGCTGTAGCCGGTCCCGGTGCCCGGCTCGGGCACGGCGGCTCCCCTCCTGGTCCCGTAGAGCACCTGTTCCAGGCCGGACACCAGGCGACGCACGTCGACCTGGGGGCGCACCACGAGCCGCAGGAAGCGACTGGACGAACCGATCTTGTTGCCGCACTCGCGGACGAGGATCCGGTGCTCGGTGAGCAGCCGGTCCCGCACCACGGTGCCCTCCGCGCCGACGGGGAGCCGGACGAAGAGGAAGTTGCCCTGTGAGGGGTAGACGGTGAGGCCGGGCAGGGCCGAGAGCAGGCTCGACATCTCCAGGCGGTCCCGGCGCACCTGCTCCAGGCTCCGCGCGTACTCCCGGCCGTGGTCGCGCAGCATGAACACGACGTGCTCGGCGAACGCGTTCAGGTTCCACTTCGGCAGCATGGAGCGGATCCGCCCGGCCAGCGCCGGGTTGGCCACCAGGTAGCCGAAGCGGATGCCGTGCAGGCCGAAGTTCTTGCCGAGGCTGCGCAGCACGATCGCGTTGGGGCGGAGCATCGCCTCCTGGACGACGGACGGTTCGCTCTCGGCGTCGCAGAACTCCAGGAACGACTCGTCGACGATGACCAGGTCCCGGTCCGCCATCGCGTCCAGGAACTCCACCACCGCCTGCTTGCGGAGGTAGCCGCCGTCGGGGTTGTTGGGGTTGCACAGCACGACGGCCCGGGTGCCCCGCGCGCGGATGAAGTCCGCGTACCGGGCGAGGTCGAGGGCGAAACCGCCGGACTCCTGCAGCGGGAACATGTCGACCCGCTTGCCGGTCTCCATCGGCTGGTCGGTCCACCGGCCGAAGGTGGGGACGGGCACCGCCAGCGACTCGCGCACCAGCAGGTGGTCGATCCAGGTGATCAGCTCCGTGGAGCCGTTGCCCATGGCGACGCACTGCGGCGGCAGCTGGAGCAGGTCGCACAGCTCGGCGGTGATGGTGTCGGCGCCGCTCGGGTAGTACGTGAGGATGTCCCGCAGCCTCGCCGCCATGTCCTCGAACATCGCGGGGGTGGGGAAGTACGGGTTGCAGGGGATGCAGAAGTCCACCGGGCCGGCCCCGTCGCCCCCGCCGTGCCGGGTCAGCGCCGCCATCGACGGGCTGTGCGCCGAGCCGCCGCGGAACAGCGCGGTGACGTTGTCAGCCATGGGGCCGGCCAAGGGAACCTCCGTCTCTGGGTGGCCCGCGCGGGGGAGCACGGGCCGCCCATGGATACGGAGCCGGCCGAGACGCCGTTCAACTCCTGTGAAGGAAGCGTGATGTCACGCGCTGAACGAGTGCACCGTCGTCGAGCGGTACGTCTGCCCGGGGCGCAGCACCGTCGACGGGAACGACGGCTGGTTCGGCGAGTCCGGGAAGTGCTGGGTCTCCAGGCAGAGCGCGTCGCCCTGCCGGTAGACCCGGCCGCCGGAGCCGACGAGGGTGCCGTCGAGGAAGTTGCCGGAGTAGAACTGCAGGCCCGGCTCGGTCGTCGCGATCCGCAGGGTGCGGCCGGAGCGCGGGTCGCGCAGCGTGGCGACGTGCTCGGGCCGGCCGGTGATGCCCTTGTCCAGCACCCAGTTGTGGTCGAACCCCTGGCCGTACAGCACCTGCTGGTGGGCGTCCCGGATGTCCTCGCCGACGGTCTTGGCGCGGCGGAAGTCGAAGGGGGTGCCCGCGACCTTCGCCAGCTCGCCGGTGGGGATCAGGCCCGCGTCGACCGGCGTGTAGCGGGAGGCGGCGATGGACAGCTCGTGGTCGTAGACGGTGCCGCTGCCCTCGCCCGCCAGGTTGAAGTAGACGTGGCTGGTGAGGTTGCAGACCGTCGGCTCGTCCGTCGTCGCCGCGTAGTCGATGCGCCAGTCGCCGGCCCGCGTGAGGGTGTACGTCACCCTCGTCCGCAGCGTGCCGGGGTAGCCCATCTCGCCGTCGGCGCTCGTGTACGACAGGCGCAGGCCCACGTCGGAGCCGCGGGTGAACGGCTCGACGTCCCACACCCGCTTGTCGAAGCCCTGCGCGCCGCCGTGCAGGCTGTTCTCGCCGTCGTTGACGGACAGCCGGTACTCCGTGCCGTCCAGGGTGAAGCGGCCCTGGGCGATGCGGTTGCCGTAGCGGCCGATCAGCGCGCCGAAGTAGGGGCTGGAGGAGACGTAGTCCTCGATGGTGTCGAAGCCCAGCGACACGTTCGCGTACCGGCCGCGCCGGTCGGGCAGCTCCAGGGACTGGACGATCCCGCCGTAGGACAGCACCTTCAGCCGGGTGCCGCCGTTCTCCAGCGTCCAGCGGTGCACCTTCGTGCCGTCGGCGAGCTTGCCGAAGAGCTCCTTCACCGGCTTCCTTCCTCCCGAGGCGTGGGCGGTGCCGCTGAGCGCGGCGGTGACACCGGCGGCGGCCGCCCCGGCGATGACGGTACGTCTGCTCATGTCCATGTGCATAGTGCGGCTCCCGGATAAGGAGGGGCCCCGCCTTCCGGCGGGGCCCCGGCTGACTTACGAACCGGACTTGCGCTTGTTCCACACGTCGAACCCGACCGCCGCCAGCAGGGCGAGTCCCTTGATCACCTGCTGCCAGTCGGTGCCGACGCTGAGGAGGTTCATGCCGTTGTTCAGCACGCCGAGGACCAGGCCGCCGATGATCGCGCCGAGCACGGTGCCGACACCGCCGCTCATGGACGCGCCGCCGATGAACGCCGAGGCGATCGCCTCGAGTTCGTAGTTCAGGCCGGCCTTCGGAGACGCCGCGTTCAGCCGGGCGGCGATCGCCAGACCGGCCAGGGCCGCGAGCACGCCCATGTTCAGGAAGACCAGGAAGGTGACCTTCTTGTCCTTCACACCGGACAGCTTCGCCGCCGGCAGGTTGCCGCCGATCGCGTAGATGTGCCGGCCGAAGACCGAGTTGCGCATCAGATAGCCGTAGCCGACCACCAGCGCGCCCAGGATCAGCAGAATGATCGGCGCGCCCTTGTAGCTGGCGAGCAGCAGGGTGACGGTGAGCAGCGCGGCGGCGATGGCGACCAGCTTGAGCAGGAACAGGTTCAGCGGCACGACGTCCAGCGCGAACTCCTGCTGCCGCTTGCGGTCGCGCAGCTCCTGCAGGACCACGAAGGCGATCAGGACGAAGCCCAGCAGCAGCGTGATGTTGTGGTAGTTGGTCTCCGGGCCGACCTCCGGCAGGAAGCCGTTGCCCATCTTCTGCAGGCCGTCGGGGAACGGGCCGAGGGTCTGGCCCTCCAGCAGGATCTCGGTGACGCCGCGGAAGACCAGCATGCCGGCGAGGGTGACGATGAACGACGGTATGCCGAGATACGCGATGAAGAACCCTTGTGCCGCGCCCGCGACCGCGCCCGCCAGCAGGCACAGGACGACCGCGACCGGCCACGCCATGTCGTGCTGCACGGTCAGTACGGCGGCGAACGCGCCCACGAACGCGGTCAGCGAGCCGACCGACAGGTCGATGTGGCCCGCGATGATCACCAGCATCATGCCGATCGCGAGGATCAGGATGTAGCTGTTCTGCAGGACCAGGTTGGAGACGTTGCGCGGCAGCAGCAGGTCGCCGTCGGTCCACACGGCGAACAGGGCCACGATCAGGCCGAGGGCGAGCAGCATGCCGTACTGGCGCATGTTGCGTCGCAGGCCGTCCAGCACCAGGTGGAGCAGGCCTCCGCCCGACGCCGGTCCGGAGGAGCCCGGCGGCGCCGGGGCCGGGCTCTTGGCGGTCACATCCGTGCTCATCGGGTTACCTCTTTGTCCTTCGTCATCTGGCGCATCAGCGATTCCTGCGTGGCCTCGGCCCGCGAGAACTCACCCGTCAGCCGCCCGGCGGCCATGGTGTAGATGCGGTCGCACATGCCGAGCAGCTCGGGCAGCTCGGAGGAGATGAAGACGACCGCCTTGCCCTCGGCGGCCAGCTTGTCGATGACCGTGTAGATC
>NZ_CP049780.1:1096359-1096981 GCF_011193355.1 Streptomyces sp. JB150 | reverse complement strand
TCTCGTGACTGCGTGCCTTTTGAAGAATGAGCCTGCGAGTTTGCGGTGTGTTGCGAGGTTAACCCGGGTGGGGTAGCCGTAGCGAAAGCGAGTCCGAACAGGGCGATTCAGTAGCACGCTCAAGACCCGAAGCGGAGTGATCTAGCCATGGGCAGGTTGAAGCGGAGGTAAGACTTCGTGGAGGACCGAACCCACCAGGGTTGAAAACCTGGGGGATGACCTGTGGTTAGGGGTGAAAGGCCAATCAAACTCCGTGATAGCTGGTTCTCCCCGAAATGCATTTAGGTGCAGCGTCGTGTGTTTCTTGCCGGAGGTAGAGCACTGGATAGGCGATGGGCCCTACCGGGTTACTGACCTTAGCCAAACTCCGAATGCCGGTAAGTGAGAGCGCGGCAGTGAGACTGTGGGGGATAAGCTCCATGGTCGAGAGGGAAACAGCCCAGAGCATCGACTAAGGCCCCTAAGCGTACGCTAAGTGGGAAAGGATGTGGAGTCGCACAGACAACCAGGAGGTTGGCTTAGAAGCAGCCACCCTTGAAAGAGTGCGTAATAGCTCACTGGTCTAGTGATTCCGCGCCGACAATGTAGCGGGGCTCAAGCGTACCGCCGAAGTCGTGTCATT
>NZ_CP049780.1:1094230-1096259 GCF_011193355.1 Streptomyces sp. JB150 | reverse complement strand
CGTAATAGCTCACTGGTCTAGTGATTCCGCGCCGACAATGTAGCGGGGCTCAAGCGTACCGCCGAAGTCGTGTCATTCATACAACAGCCCCAACGGGTGTGTGGATGGGTAGGGGAGCGTCGTCTGCCGGGTGAAGCAGCCGCGTAAGCGAGTTGTGGACGGTTGACGAGTGAGAATGCAGGCATGAGTAGCGATACAAACGTGAGAAACGTTTGCGCCGATTGACTAGTTGTGGACGGTTGACGAGTGAGAATGCAGGCATGAGTAGCGATACAAACGTGAGAAACGTTTGCGCCGATTGACTAAGGGTTCCTGGGTCAAGCTGATCTGCCCAGGGTAAGTCGGGACCTAAGGCGAGGCCGACAGGCGTAGTCGATGGATAACCGGTTGATATTCCGGTACCCGCTGTGGAGCGTCAAACATCGAATCCAGTGATGCTAAGCCCGTGAAGCCGCCGGCTGAGTCTTCGGACGAGGTCGGAGTGGTGGAGCCGGTGACCCGAGCTGGTAGTAGGTGAGTGATGGGGTGACGCAGGAAGGTAGTCCATCCCGGGCGGTGGTTGTCCCGGGGTAAGGGTGTAGGACGTCAGGTAGGCAAATCCGCCTGGCACATAGTCTGAGACCTGATGCCGAGCCGATTGTGGTGAAGTGGATGATCCTATGCTGTCGAGAAAAGCCTCTAGCGAGTTTCATGGCGGCCCGTACCCTAAACCGACTCAGGTGGTCAGGTAGAGAATACCGAGGCGTTCGGGTGAACTATGGTTAAGGAACTCGGCAAAATGCCCCCGTAACTTCGGGAGAAGGGGGGCCATTTCCGGTGATGATCTTTACGGTCTGAGCTGGGGGTGGCCGCAGAGACCAGCGAGAAGCGACTGTTTACTAAAAACACAGGTCCGTGCGAAGCCGTAAGGCGATGTATACGGACTGACGCCTGCCCGGTGCTGGAACGTTAAGGGGACCGGTTAGCTCCATTTCGGTGGGGCGAAGCTGAGAACTTAAGCGCCAGTAAACGGCGGTGGTAACTATAACCATCCTAAGGTAGCGAAATTCCTTGTCGGGTAAGTTCCGACCTGCACGAATGGCGTAACGACTTCTCGACTGTCTCAACCATAGGCCCGGTGAAATTGCACTACGAGTAAAGATGCTCGTTTCGCGCAGCAGGACGGAAAGACCCCGGGACCTTTACTACAGTTTGATATTGGTGTTCGGTTCGGCTTGTGTAGGATAGGTGGGAGACTGTGAAGCGGGCACGCCAGTGTTCGTGGAGTCGTCGTTGAAATACCACTCTGGTCGTGCTGGATGTCTAACCTGGGTCCGTGATCCGGATCAGGGACAGTGTCTGATGGGTAGTTTAACTGGGGCGGTTGCCTCCTAAAGGGTAACGGAGGCGCCCAAAGGTTCCCTCAGCCTGGTTGGCAATCAGGTGTTGAGTGTAAGTGCACAAGGGAGCTTGACTGTGAGACCGACGGGTCGAGCAGGGACGAAAGTCGGGACTAGTGATCCGGCGGTGGCTTGTGGAAGCGCCGTCGCTCAACGGATAAAAGGTACCCCGGGGATAACAGGCTGATCTTCCCCAAGAGTCCATATCGACGGGATGGTTTGGCACCTCGATGTCGGCTCGTCGCATCCTGGGGCTGGAGTCGGTCCCAAGGGTTGGGCTGTTCGCCCATTAAAGCGGTACGCGAGCTGGGTTTAGAACGTCGTGAGACAGTTCGGTCCCTATCCGCTGTGCGCGTAGGAGTCTTGAGAAGGGCTGTCCCTAGTACGAGAGGACCGGGACGGACGAACCTCTGGTGTGCCAGTTGTTCTGCCAAGGGCATGGCTGGTTGGCTACGTTCGGGAGGGATAACCGCTGAAAGCATCTAAGCGGGAAGCCTGCTTCGAGATGAGGACTCCCACCCACTTGATGGGGTAAGGCTCCCAGTAGACGACTGGGTTGATAGGCCGGATATGGAAGCACGGTAACGTGTGGAGTTGACCGGTACTAATAGGCCGAGGGCTTGTCCTCAGTTGCTCGCGTCCACTGTGTT
>NZ_CP049780.1:1093902-1094130 GCF_011193355.1 Streptomyces sp. JB150 | reverse complement strand
CGTAATAGCTCACTGGTCTAGTGATTCCGCGCCGACAATGTAGCGGGGCTCAAGCGTACCGCCGAAGTCGTGTCATTGCAGCATATAGCCCCAACGGGTGCTGTGATGGGTAGGGGAGCGTCGTCTGCCGGGTGAAGCAGCACCGGAAGGTAGTTGTGGACGGTTGACGAGTGAGAATGCAGGCATGAGTAGCGATACAAACGTGAGAAACGTTTGCGCCGATTGACT